>JBCCDL010000841.1:0-2946 GCA_039030815.1 Cyanobacteria bacterium P01_A01_bin.83
ATAGTCAAAACTGCTCTAGAGCTTGCTGAAATTAAACCTAACTCTCAAGTGGTGGAAGTGGGTGCTGGTACAGGGCAAATCGGTCAGTGGTTTGCTTCCAAATCAGTTCAATATCTGGGCTTTGATCTGTCTGAGGGCATGCTAGAACAATTCCAACAGCATCTAAATGGGCAAAGGAATAACACAAAGCTAGTTCAAGCAGATGCTAATCAACCTTGGCCTGTAGTTGACGGCAATGCCAATCTAATTTTTAGTTCCCGTACTTTGCATTTATTAAACCTAGAACATGTTGTCAGCGAATGCTGGCGTGTTGCTCAACCACAAGGGGCAACTGTGATCATGGGAAGTGTGCAAAGAGACAAAAAGGGGGTAAAAAACCAGATGAGAAAACAGATGCAAACTCTTCTGGCGCAAGAAACCTTGCAGGGGCGACAGAAAAACAAGTTAATTAGTAAAGTAATTGAGCTGTTTACTGAGAATGGAGCCAACGAAATAGAGCCTGTGGAGGTATCGAGATGGCAAGTAGTCAGTACACCCAGGCAGTCTCTCGAATCTTGGCGAGGAAAAGCTAACTTAGCTGGGATCGAGCTGGATGAAGAGATTAAGCGTAATGTTCTTGATCGTCTGCAAGCATGGGCAGAAGCAAAGTTTGGCAACCTAGATCAGCCCATCGAATCTGAAGAAATATATGTACTCCAAGGCGTTCGCCTCAATTAATTTATGAAAAACATGATTCTGACCCAAGACAATCACCTTCTTTCAGAGTTGGGGAAATCTCTAATTTCAGGTTCTCTCAGCGATGAAAAACTCTTGGCACAAACCGCTGCCCAGCCGCCAATCCAAATTTTACCTGATGCCAACCTGTTGAAAATTGGCGGACAAAGTTTTATTGACCGAGGTAGAGAGGCTGTTTTCCCCTTGATGGATGAAATTGTCGAAAATCTTGGTCGACACAAAATGATTATTGGTACTGGCGGAGGAACTCGCGCCCGTCACGGTTATAGTGTGGGACTAGATTTAGGGCTGCCCACTGGAGTTTTGAGCGTACTAGGTACTTTTGTCAGTATGCAGAATGCGAGAATGATCCATTTCTTGCTAGCTAAACATGGTATTCCTTTTATTGAACCCGTCCAGTTCCCCCAACTTCCGCTTTACTTAGCGGAGCGGGGAGCTGTGATTTTCTTTGGCATGCCACCTTATATTTTCTGGCACGAGAACCCTGAAGTAGGCAGAATTCCTCCCCATCGCACAGATACTGGTTCTTATCTGATCAGCGAAGTTTTTGGTACTAAGTCAATGATCTTTATCAAAGACGAAGAAGGTCTATATACAGCCGATCCTAAGAAAGATCCCGATGCCAAATTTATCAAGAAAATCTCAGTTGATGAATTAAAAGCATTAGATTTACAAGATGTAGTGGTAGAACGTCCTGTATTAGACATGATGCAACGGGCAGAAAATCGCCGTTCAATTCGCGTTATTAACGGACTGGTAAAAGGCAACCTCACTCGCGCTCTTAACGGAGAGGATGTAGGTACGCTAATTTATGCAGACTGATAAACAGTCAACACCTCAACAGCGGTGCGACCCCGCGGAATCTTCGATCCGCAAGGGAAAGCGCACCGAAACAGTCAACAGAAAAACCTTAATAAAGTGTAAGTATGAAGTTATTTAGTGCTTTATTTCAGGTAGATACCTTTGATGAGTCCCATTTACAGATTGCTGGTAATTATTAGCTAATCACTAATTTGCATCCATACAGTCCAATCAAAATCTTGAAAGGTGGGCAAGATTAATTTACAAGTACTTGATTGAATTAAAACTGAGGTTGTCCCATCTTACGGTTGCTGCCAACTGGTAACAATCAATCAGTGTTCAATGACAAATAATAACTAATATGACATATACAGAGTCCAATACCGATCAACGCAACCATCTTCAATCGATGCTGATGCGAGAAAGTCTGCTCGATAGAGAAGTACAAAGATCTACAGAGCCAGATTCCAAAGAAGCTCCAGTAATTCGGATGCTGCCCGATGCCCATATAGTTAAGATTGGTGGCAGATCGATTTTAGATGCAGGGCGATCGCTGATGTATCCTTTAGTAGAGGCGATCGCAACTTGTCTTGACTCTAAAAAGCTGATTTTCGGTACGGGAGGAGGAGCCAGAAGTCGCCATATATTTTCTATTGGTATTGATTTAGGTATGCCTGCGGGAGTATTAGCGCAACTAGCGCAAGCAGATGCTTTGGGCAATGCTCATATTCTAGGCGCGCTGCTGTCTTCTCATGGTGTAGTTGCAATTCCCCCAGAAATATTTGGTCATCTATTACCACTATTTATTAATAGTGTACCTGGGGTGATTTTTACTGGTGTTCCTCCTTATGCTCTTTGGGAACATCCTTCAGAAGTTGGTCGTATTCCCTCTCACGGTAGTGATGCAGGTTGTTTCTTATTAAATGAATGTTTTGGTTGCAAAACTCTAACTTTGGTCAAGGATGTCGATGGACTTTATGAGCGAGACCCCAAAATTGATTCTACAGCTAATTTTATCCCTAAAATTTCTGCGGCTGAGTTGAAAGACCGTAATCTGGAAACACTTCCCTTTGAACGTATTCTAATTGACTTATTAGCTAATTCTCGATTAGTAGATCAGTTCCAAATTATCAATGGAGCCGTTCCCGAAAGATTAGAAGCAGCTTTGAATGGGGAACATGTGGGAACAATCGTCTATGCCGATAAATAATTTATCGCTAATTTAGCGATCTGTCAGAGAAGCCCGACACTGTAGTTATTTCGCCGCCGTAGCCAAGAAACTAACTCAGTGTTCGGATGAATCGAACCGTGACGTGCCGTATAAACGACATGAGTTGAACCGAATCACCTTTGTCCCCATCAACCAAAACAAGCAACTCGCGCGTACATGCGGGACAGGGCGAATGCCCA
>JBCCDL010000842.1:0-2945 GCA_039030815.1 Cyanobacteria bacterium P01_A01_bin.83
CTCGATCGCATCGGAACTCTGGCTCAAACTGGACTCGCCGAAGCCCGTCGCTCGGTTTGGTCGGTTTATCCCGCGAGCGAAGATTATACCGATCTTGCCCAAAAACTAACCGATTGCGTCACAACCTTGACAGAGGGGACTGACTTAGAGACTCAAGTTCTTATTAATGGCAATCCCTATCCACTATCCTACTTTATCGGCAAAAATTTACTTCGCATCGGACAAGAATCTATTACTAACACTCTCAAACACGCGCAAGCTACCATTCTTTTAGTCGAACTCATTTATACGCCTCATCGAGTCAGCCTGCGCGTAAGCGATAATGGCTGTGGTTTTTCTCCCCAAGCTCAAACGGAAGGCTTTGGTTTAGCTGGCATCTCCGAACGAAGCGATCGCATCAATGGTCAACTGAGAATCACCACCCAACCAGGACAGGGAACCGAAATTTTAGTGCAGGTGTCCCTATGACTGCTTCTATCAGAGTCCTAATAGCCGACGATCATCCTATCGTTCGTAGTGGCTTAGTACGGATGATCGAACTTACCAAGGGGATGGAAGTTATTGCCGAAGCAGCAACGGGGACAGAAGCAGTAGAATTCTACCGCCAATATCAACCAGATGTAACCCTAATGGACTTGCGGATGCCAGAATTAAATGGCGTAGAGGCGATTGATGCTATTCGTCAAGAATTTCCTAATGCCCGTATTGCTATTTTAACTACCTACGACACTGACGAAGACATTTTTCGCGGTTTACAAGCGGGTGCTAGAGGCTACTTGCTCAAAGACAGCAAAATGGTCGAGTTGATTAATGCAGTGCGCCAAATACACGCGGGAAAAAAGTATATCCCCCCTGCGGTGGGTGCCAAACTAGCCGAACGAATTAGCCGACCAAAACTGAGCGATCGCGAAAGAGAAGTGTTGCAACTAATGACCGAAGGTCAAACAAATCAAGACATTGCCAATGAACTCTGTATTACCCAAAGTACGGTTAAATTTCATATTAATAACATTTTTAGCAAGTTAGGAGTAGGCGATCGTACCCAAGCGGTTTTGATTGCCATCAAACGTGGTATTACCAATTTATAGAATTCATACAGAATTCATGTGGAGAGCGAAAAAAATGGGGCAGAACGCTAAAAGCTAGTGGTACTTTTGAGCAATGTTTAGCTCCAGATATTAGCAACCATCTAAACTGTATGGAAATCTGAGTTCGAGATAAACTGAGACGCCCGTTATATAATCAGTAAGAGGTTATTCTTGATGCCGCAGTTAGAAAAATGTTGTCAGAGCATATTCATCAATTAGAATCGCTGATTTTTGGTTTGATATGAATATTTTCCCCAAGGCTTTGGATGAAATGATGGCTCTGGGTGTTTGAAGACCTTGTTACATTAATATAAAAGGCACAGTAATTTCTGGATTGGTTTATATGGTGATTTGTGGGTTAATAATTTTCAAATATGTCAAAGCTGGGTTGAACACTTAATGATTCTTTCTCCTAACAAGCTACCTTTTTATCAACAGGGTATTAGAGCTAAAGCCCTTATTATGTCTACTCTTTAAATATGTTGTCACCCCGTGAGGCTTTATATAAAAAAAATAAAAAAAGTTAGAGTCGCTTTTAATAGTTGCTCTAACTTTCAGTATTGATCAGTATTAATCAATGATTTAAGTTAATATTTACTGCCCTAGATTAATATTTCCAGTTGCATAAAAACCTAAACTATTCAATCAAAAATGATTGACTGTTCATTGCTCATTGTTCATTGTTCATTGATAAAAGCTTCTGTCATTTGATAGGCTTGATCATCGGTAAACTGTTGGGGGGGATGTTTCATAAAGTAAGCCGATGGTGCAGTTAACACCCCACCAATACCACGATCCAAACCTAATTTACAGCAGCGAATCGCATCTATTACTACTCCCGCAGAATTGGGTGAATCTTCCACTGAAAGTCTCATCTCTAGGTTCATGGGCACATCACCAAATAACTTTCCTTCTATGCGGATAAAAGCCACTTTGTTATCCTTCTGCCAGGGTACATAATCACTAGGTCCAACATGAATATCTTCGTATTCTAAACGTTTGGCAATTACCCCCTGCACCGCTTCAGTTTTAGACTCTTTTTTGGAATCTAAACGAGAGCGATCTAGCATATTACGAAAATCGGTGTTGCCACCAGTGTTTAGCTGATAAGTCCGCTCAACCTTAACCCCACGCTTTTTACACAGATCCACTAAAGTACGATGGCTGATTGTGGCACCAAATTGCGATTTGATATCGTCGCCAATAATAGGAATATTATGGTGTTTAAACTTGTCCGCCCATAATGGCTGGCTGGCAATAAATACGGGGATGCAGTTAACAAATGCCACTCCCGCATCTAAGGCACATTCAGCATAAAATTCTACTGCTTCTTGAGAACCGACAGGAAGATAGTTAACTAAAACTTCTGCCCCAGACTGTTTTAGACTATTGACAATATCTGCCTTTGATTGTTCTGGGCGATCGCTGACGACAAAGGCATATTTTTCATCAGTACCGTTCATGTGATCGGCAACGCCGTCTAGTACTGCTCCCATTTCTACCGTGACCCCTGTGGTTGGCACGCGATCGCAAAACACAGTTGTACAGTTGGGAGGAGCAAAAATCGCCTCAGCAACATCTTTTCCTACTTTACGCTGGTCAATATCAAAAGCGGCAACCACTTCTAGATCGTAAGGTTTGTAGCCTCCGATATCCCAGTGCATTAAGCCGATCGCATCTTGAGCTTGTTTATCTCGATAATATTCAATTCCCTGAATTAAAGAACTAGAACAGTTTCCGACACCGACAATTGCAATTTTTATACTCCCCACGGGTTAACCTTCCTCCATTATTGGACTACATTATAGGGAAATCTTACAGTCATTGTTTAAAGAATGGTAAACGAATGGTAAATAA
>JBCCDL010000843.1:0-2942 GCA_039030815.1 Cyanobacteria bacterium P01_A01_bin.83
ACACAAGGCTAAGAGTAATCCTAGATACTCTCCACAAGAGCCAACTCCCCGCCGCAATACAATGTCTGGAGCATCAATATGAGGTTTAATCCCATAGGATAATTTGTCATAGACATAGTTGCGAATACTATAGACTTGGCGCAAGAGATTAGTTTCAGAACCGATCGCTGTCTGTGCCGCCTGGCGAATAATTTCAGTATCCATTGCTAAATTATCATTGTCCAGCAGATACTTTTGCTGGTATTCTGGACTAAGTTGGGGCATGTCTTCGCAATGGTAAGGTTTAAGCTGATATTTAATACTCCACACTTCTAAGATTGCTTTCCAGCCAAATATGTGACGCTCCCTAGAAGTAAAATTATCAAACTTAAATACGGCGATTCGTTGTCCGTCTTTAATTTCTTCAGTAAAAGGTAGCCCGATCGCACTTACTTCTCTAATTTTCTGGCGTTCGGTTTCTGCGGGTAAAGCAATACGCCATTCTAAATCATTGATCTCAACTGGATCTAACGGCGAAATTTCTTCAGTATAGGACATCTCTACTAAATAGCCATTAGAAAGAGCATAATTTTGCTCGCGATTGTAATGGAAATAAAGAGGGTGAATAAATGTGCGATCGCGATACTGCAACTCGTAGTTAGGCTCGGCATTGGGATTATCACGAATATAAACTTCACGATCAGCGTAAGCTAAATATAGTGTTTTTGTTCCTTGAGCATCTGAAATAAAGGTCAATCCTGTTGGAGATGGAAAAGGAGTTAAGACACTAAAGATAATTTCCCCCGTAGCGCGATCAAGACAGTAGACGGTTTGCTCCAGGGTATCACTGAGCCACAGTTGTTCGTCTTTGACGGTAATGTTTTCTAAACCAATACCAGGAGCATAAAAATGAGTAATTTTAGTTCCCTTGTTGCGATCATAAATTAGGATTTTGCCTTGTTTTTGGCTGGTAAGATAAATCGTTGATTGCCACACCGCAATCCCATCGATATCATGATCTAGGCGCAAAAATAACTGTGGTTCAAAATCTTTGGTAATTAATGAACAACAATAAACACATTCACGATTAGTAAACCAAAGAATATCTTCTGTAATAGCTAATCCCGTAGCACCCAAAAAATCTGACCAGTTGCGTGTATTGAGAATTGTGGTGTTATTGGTTTGAGGATCGATCTGTAATAAATAACCGTTGTGAGAATCGATCGCCCAAATAAAACCTTCATGGAACACAATACCGTGGAGTGAACTAGCGGCAATTGGTCTTATGGTGCTGTTGTTTCCTGTGATAGAAACTTGGGAATCTGTAGTCATCTTTATATAAAATCAAAAATTACTGAAAACTGCAATCACCGTCCTCTGAATTTAGTCAGAGATTTATAACGTATATCATAAACAGCCCCATATTCTGCATCAAAATTTGCCTTAAGTCAGATGCCTGTTATTTATTTAACGTAATCGGATTTAGTATTATAGGTTATAGCTAACCTGAGATAATTCAATCCAAAAGCGGCTGCCACGATTTAATTCCGATTCCACGCCATATCTACCACCTAGGCGTTCTATTCCTTTTTTGACAATAGCCAAGCCGATACCTGTACCAGGATAAGCTTCATTACCATGTAACCGCTCAAAAACGTTGAAAATGCGTGATTGATGTTGCCGATCAATACCAATACCGTTATCTTCAATCCATAAACGGACGTAATTATTGTGAGCTTCAGTCCAAATATGAATTTGGGGTTGAACACCACAAGCGATAAACTTTAGGGCATTAGATAGCAAATTGCTGACTATTTGCACCAAAATAGTACGATTACCCAAAACACTCAGTAGTGGTTGGTCTACGGTTACTTGAGCCTGAATTTCTGTTATTTGCGAATCTAGCTCTTCTAAAGCTTTTGCTACTACTGATGTCAGACTAACTGACTGTCGGTTAATTTCGGTGCGCGATAAGCGACTATAGCTGAGTAAATCGTTGATCAGCTTCTCCATTTGCTGAGCCGAACCAGCCAAACGTTCGGTATACTCACGTCCTAACTCATCTAAACAATCCACATAGTCTTCTTGGAGAGCGATCGCAAAACCTTGAATTGCCCGCAGTGGTGCTTTTAAATCGTGAGAAACACTATAGCTAAAAGATTCAAGTTCTTGATTAATTTCTTCTAGTTGGGCAGTACGTTCAAGTACTTTGTTTTCTAAATCTAAGGTGTGATTTTGAATTTTCTGCGTCAAATTAGCTTGCTGAAAAGCGATCGCCACTTGAATACTGATCTCATTAACGATAGTTAACTCTTCGACCGTTATGCTTGCCAAATTTCCTACCCATAGATTGAGAATGCCTAATAACTTATTATTCTGTCCTTTGAGAGGAAAACAAATAAAATCTGACAGTTCTAAGTTAGTAAGTGGAGAAATACCTCTTGATAATTGATTTGACTGATTCAGATTACTGATAATATAGCTTGTCTCTGTGTTTTGTAGCTGTTTGATTAAATCTTGCCAGATGTCGAGGGAAACCTTAACTCCCCCACACAGTGTTTCTTGCCCCTGATCTTTACTTACTAAAGTAGTGGCAGTATTCTTCTGGGGATCAAATGTCACAATACAGGCACGTTGACAATCTAGAAATTGCTGAATACTATCAACTGCGATTTTACCGATCTCTTGAGAATCTTGAGCTTCTAAAATCGCTTTATCTATCTGATGTAGATTAGACAGATGCTGCAGCATTTTTTGTTGAGATAGTTCCAATTGCTTACGATCGCTAATATTCTCAATTACAGCGATAAAATATTCTGGCTCTCCACTAATATTCTTAACTAGAGAAACCGTAAGATGAATCCAAACCAGAGAACGATCTTTACAAATATAGCGTTTGTCCACGCAGTAGGTAGCAATCTCCCCTGCCAGCATTTGCCGAACATACTCTAAATCGTTATCTA
>JBCCDL010000844.1:0-2935 GCA_039030815.1 Cyanobacteria bacterium P01_A01_bin.83
AAAAAAATATTGTAAATGTTTTTGATACAAAAATATGAGTTCTATTCTGAATCACATTGAAGAAAATCCGAAAGAAACACAACGCTTAATTGGTCTGGGACATTCTGAGCTAAAACAGTTAATTCAAAATGTAGAAAAGTTGCATGATAAAAAACAAGCTGTAATAGAATCAAACAAAACGAGAATTATTAATGGTGGAGGTGGTCGTAAGCCAAAATTATCTGTTCAAGAGCAAATAATTTTAACACTTGTTTATCTTAGACATATGACGACTTTTCAACTTCTAGGTATTCAATTCGGAATAAGTGAATCAACAGCTAATTATACATTCAATTATTGGTTGCCTCTGTTAAGAGAATTGTTGCCATCTAGCTTATTAGAACAAGTAAAAAAAAAGATTTAGACTACGAAGTTGTTAAAGAGATTCTTACAGAATATGAGTTGACAGTTGATAGCTATGAACAAGTCAGAGAAAGACCTAGAGATAACGAACAACAAGAAAAGTATTACTCTGGAAAGAAGAGTAATCATACTTTTAAGACTCAGATGATTATTTTACCAGACGGTAGAGATATTGTTGATGTTGTCCCAGGTGTACCTGGTCCGAAAAGTGACATTACATTGTTTCGAGAAAATCGCGATAGTTTTGATTCAAAACAAAAATTTAAAGGGGATTTGGCTTATGTCGGAGAAGATTTTATTAATACTCCAATTAAGAAACCAAGAAATAGAGAATTAACAGTTGAGCAAAAGGATGAAAATAAGCAATTTTCATCTAAACGAGTATTTGTTGAACATCGAATTCGCTCGGTAAAAATATTCCGAGTTGTCCAAGAAAGGTTTAGGCTAAAACCAAAAAAGTATGAGCAAGTAATTTTAACAATTTGTGGATTAATAAGATTACGAATTGGAGCGTTGATATTACCAACAGAAATAGTTCCTTTGGCATCAGGTTAAAATTAATATACCTAATGACATATTTTTGCCTTATTTCTATCAATAAATATCTCAAAGCCCTATTTTATCGTATAAACTAGCCAGTTAATGATGCTTGCATTTACATCTTATTAGCTAGCCACAGTAGGGCTTTAACAGTTTTTGGAGATGTCTAAAGACTACTTTTATTGTCAATAAGTTTAAGCTATGGCAATTAAATATTTTTTTTGCCACACAATCGATATCTTACTCTTAAGCTTAAGTTCTCACCAATGAATTAAACGAATATTCTACTATTATTTTCCGATCCTTTACTCTCAACAAAAAAGGAAGCTTTTATATCAAGCTTCCCACATCTATACTCTAACTAATTCATCAGGATCTGGTAGATGCACTAAAAATTAAATACAGAATGACTATATTGACAGAATTATCTGTTAAGAAGCCTTATTAAGTTAGTATGGAATATCACCCTAGTTAAACCCGTGGAAAGTATATTAACTCCTTTAAGATAAATAATTTATTAATTTATGTTACGAAAAAATTAATTTCTATCCATTTTAAGATTCTTGCTTGGAACTATCCCTCGTTCTTATCACCGTGGCAGTACCGTGTTAATTCTAAGTATCGGTGAGCTAGCCTGGGAATTATGAAAATTCTTAAATATCTTACTAACTATCTAGAAACTCGTGCTTGTGCCCCTGCCTATAGTGGCTTAGTGTTATCTATCATAGCCATTTGTTTTTTTGGTGCAGCAGTAAATACTATGGCAGGTTGGCTATATGTAATTAGCGGGGTTAGCTTTGCAATCTTAGCTATTAGCGCATTTTTACCACCGCGATCGCTTGTAGGTATTCATATAACTCGTCTTCCCATCACACCAATTACAGCAGGTGATGAAATAATTGTGGAAGTAGAAGTTGAAAATCGTAGTAAAAAAACTGCAAGTTTACTACAAGTAAAAGATATACTACCCTTTGTTCTAGGAAAACCTATTACTCAAAGTATTGAAACCATATTTCCACAGCAGACATATCGCTGGCAATATTATTATCCTACTCAACGTCGGGGAATCTATCGTTGGCAAACAGTCGAACTGGCTACAGGGGCACCTTTGGGGCTATTTTGGTGTCGTCGTCAGCGTCAAGCGAATGGGAAAGCAATTGTTTACCCTACAGTATTACCTTTAAAAAGCTGTCCCCTAATTGACGAATTCGGGCAAGAAGATTCACAAAAAGCCGATCCCCGTGGAAGACCTTTCCAAATGGCTACTGCGGGATTAACGCGTTCCTTAAGACCATATCGCATTGGCGACCCAATGCGGCTTATCCACTGGCGTTCCAGTGCCCGTTACGGCGATTTAAGAGTCCGGGAACTAGAACTAACTACTGGGGGGCAAGATGTAATTATTGCTCTTGATAATAGTTCTAATTGGGAAGAAGACAGTTTTGAGCAAGCTGTAATTGCAGCTGCATCGCTTTATACTTACTCCCATAGAGTATTAATGCCAGTACAACTATGGACTGCATCAACAGGTCTAGTTCATGGAGAAAAAATTGTACTAGAAACCTTAGCAGGAATCAATAAGCAAGCAGATACAACAGCCCAAATCCCCGGTCATCCCATGATTTGGTTAACTCAAAACCCCCTCACACTTTCTTCCTTGCCCCAGGGTAGTAGGTGGGTATTCTGGCAGCCAACATTATCTGATTCTGGAGCAAATACAGTACTCAACCAAGATTACCCAGGTTTAATTATTGACTCCCGGGAAGAATTACAACCCCAATTGCAGAAAAGATTAAACCGATCCTCGAAAGATGGGAAGTAATCAGGGATGCTACTTCTGTATCCCTCACAGATCTGACTTTTCACGGGATGTGGAAAAGGTAGAAAAGGTTCGCGATTAATGATGGCGAACCATAATTATTTCTTGTACTTGGAAGTTTCCTCAAGTAAATCTTGTAATCCCTGCTTAATTGTTTCCAGAGAACGGTAAGAC
>JBCCDL010000845.1:0-2917 GCA_039030815.1 Cyanobacteria bacterium P01_A01_bin.83
ATAAGGTTTTAAGACAATTGAGAATTATTATTATTTGTATTAGAGCCTGTAGCTATATATCAAAGTTGCATTAATTTTAAGTAAAACAGAATAATCTATCGTAAAGCGATCGCATTCGTCAACGGCGTAACAAGGCACTAATCATCATTTGATTAATTAATTAATTGCTGATTCACATATTTGTTAAATTATTGTCATAGCGCTAAATAACTTTAATAAACAGGGTCATTTCATTCTAAAATTGACTCACGATTTTGCGGGCTTTCATAGATAAAAAAATTGACGATGTAAAGCCTGAAAAAACCTATTGTCGTTAATACACAAAATGGCACGATAGAGAATGAAATAGCCCTGCTTTAATAAATTTCTCAGGTAACTCTAAAAATTGCGATTGACTTTAAGATAATTATGCACAATTAAAAGCTTGATACATTAGCGATTGAATATTTGTACGAACATGACTATCTTTTATGGCTGGATATAACTATGAACCTATTCCACTATTGATCTGGTATCAACCTTGAACACGAAAACTAGCATTTCAGTCTCAAATTTTTAACAATTTGATTATTTTAAACTCCTGAAAACCACGAAAATTGATTAGTGGGACAGATTCATTGAGTTATTAAAGGCTAAAGACTTCGAGGGTTTGGATTTAACAAATTTAATTGAGGAGATAGAAAGCTGGGGTAGAAGTGAACGTAACAAACTAATATCTAGTTTGAGACTTATTCCTCAACACCTACTCAAATGGCAATCTCAACCACACAAAAGAAGTAAAAGCTGGAGCGATACTATTAGTAGAGAAAGAGATAATGTGGGCGATTATCTTGAGGATACCCCAAGCCTAAAAAATTTATTACAAGATAGAGCAGTGTTGTCTAAAGCTTATCAACGAGGTAGAAGAGACGGGGAGCAGATCAAATTTGTAATAATCTTTAATTGGACTGTCATACCGTCATTTAAGGTTTGTTATTAATATAACTACTTATCCCATAATCGTTGTCCCATTCATCTTCTTCGTATTGTAGTCTGACTTCACGATCTAGTTCATATAGAGTGTCTTGTAAGTCTACTTCTGCCTGTTCTAAAGCTCGTTTGTCATTTTGTTCGAGACTTTTGAAAATTTCTTCACACAATATATTGATACGACGACGATGATAGCTAGCAAACTGACTACCGAAGTCATAAGCTACTTCTTTAAGTTTGCGCTGCGCCTTTTCGGTCACCGTTATGGCAAAATTACGATTACTTTCTTCCATATCTTTTCGTCTCCTCTTTTATTGGTCGTTAGCCCTATTTTAAAAAAAATAAAGTTATAAATCCCGCCTATATAAGAAAGCTATAATTTTTACTTACGATCCAGCTTAATAACACTAAATGCAGGGATTTACTTAAAATCTCTGCATTTTTATGTCGATTTTTTTCTATTTTGAAATCTAAATTCTAGCCATATTGCTCTTCTGTATCCAAATCAAACAGCATCTGTAAAGAGCGCAAACAGTGACGACGGGCTTCAATATCCTGCTGCGCCCGCAACTGTACCATTGGCTCATGGAGAATTTTATTAACTATCCCTCTAGTCAAAGCTTCAATGACTTCCTGATGCTTCTCGCCAAACTCCGCACCCAAGCGAGATAAAGCCTTTTCCATTTCTTGTTCGCGGATGCTTTCTACTTTGCTACGTAAACAGCTAATTGTAGGTACTGTTTCGAGCGATCGCCACCAAAGAATATAGTTGTCAACCTCTTGTTCAATAATGCCTTCAGCCTCCTGCGCCATCTGCCGTCGGCTTTCTTGGTTAGCGGCAACCACTGCTTTGAGATCGTCCACGTTATAGGCACTAACACAACTTACTTCACTAACGTTTGCTGCTATATTGCGTGGTACAGAAATATCCACCAGCATCAGATCTCGATCTAGGGTAAGATGATCCTCTAGCTTGGCACGATCTAATATTGGTTGGGTTGCCCCTGTACTAGTAAATACTAAGTCTGAGGTAGCTACAGCCTGCATCATTTCGCCGATGGGATAGATTTTCAGGTTAGCATGAGCAAACTTACTACAAAGCTCTTGGGCGCGACGATGAGAGCGGTTGACAATCGAAATTTTGGTTGCCCCTTTAGATAATAGATGCTTAACCAGTAAACAAGCCATTTTACCTGCACCCACGATCGTCACGTTAAAATCGCATAGATTATCGACTTTGGTATGAACTAATTCCACCGCAGCCGAGCTAATGGAGACTGCTCCCGTACCAATACTAGTTTCACTCCGTACTCTTTTCCCAGCGGAAATAGCTTGCTTAAACAAACGATCAAGCAACCTGCCCAAACCCTTATACTTTTGCCCCAGCTTGTGGGTTTTTTTAACCTGAGCTAGTATTTGTCCTTCTCCCAAAACTAAGCTCTCTAAACCAGCAGAAACTCGCATTAGATGGCGTAGTGCATCTTGCCTTAACAGCGTAAATAGATTAGGGCGCAAATCTCGTAGGGAGATTCTCGCTTTATCTGCTAAAAACTGACTGATTTCTCTAACTCCCTGCTCAATATCTGTGGCTACACCATAGATCTCTAGACGATTACAGGTACTAATGATCGCTATTTCTTGAATATGAGGATAACTTTTAAGTAAAGCGATCGCTTCTTCGATTTGAGCTTCTGGAATACTGAGTTTTTCTCGTACTTCTACAGAAGCAGTTTTGTGACTTAAACCAACAACTACAATGTTCATTATGTTTTTCGCAGATTTTGCTTTAACAAAATTAAGGTGGTCATCAAAGCAAAAATTTCTATAAATCTGACGGCTTTATATTATTTAAGTTTTTATCAAAATTATGATCAGAAAAAGGCAACAGTGAAAGATTCTTGTTTCACCAGTTGCCCCTCACCTTATCAATTTATACAGCTTTACGGCG
>JBCCDL010000846.1:0-2903 GCA_039030815.1 Cyanobacteria bacterium P01_A01_bin.83
AAGGTGCTGGTCTGGTTTTCGGGTGAGGTTAAAACCCCTCCTTTCTCCAGCGAGGCTCGTATTGAAGCGGGTTATCTCTTTCGATTGCTCCAGAAGGGGGAATCGTTATCTCTGCCCCAATCGCGCCCGATGCCTAGCATTGGTAAGGGATGCCATGAGTTAAGGATCAACGATGAGAGTAAGACTTGGCGGATTGTTTATCGTATTGATGACGATGCCATCGTGGTCGTGGATGTGTTTGCTAAGAAGACGAACAAAACCCCTGATGCAGTTATCAAACGATGTCAGAAAAGGTTAAAGCAGTATGACGCAATTTAGCAAAGGTAGAGGATGATTATGGACACTGAAAAACGGCAAAGATTAGAGGCTGCTGGTTGGGCGGTAGGCAATGCTAGTGATTTTCTAGAGCTAACTCCTGCTGAAGCTGAATTGGTAGAGTTAAAGGTAAGACTAGCTTTATTTGCCAAAAAGCAGCGGAAAGCTAACAATCTTTCCCAGGATGCCTTAGCCAAAAAGATGGGTTCTTCTCAATCGCGAGTCGCCAAGATTGAATCTGGTGATCCATCTGTGTCACTAGATTTAATTGTGCGGGCATTGTTAACTAGTGGGGCTACTCGTCATGAATTAGCAGAGGTAATTATGGGTACCAATTAACTGAATGTTACGCAAATCAAAGAGAAATCAATTTGCTGCTACTGTACTTGACTAGTTTGCATACCTCTGTAAATCCTTAATCCCTAATATATTTATGTATCTCATCTATTTGTGAATCACTATAAACAGAGTTTGTTGATAATTTGCTCAAAATTATTAATCATGATTCAGAGGAAGTTGTCGCTTGTTTCTTTAAGGTCAAATTAAGACCAAGACTTTGGAAATAGGCGGTACCTACTGCTATTAAAAAAGCAAAATAAGCAATAACCTGTCCTAAATATAATGTTTGTCTGTAACCAAACAAAGCCTTAAGCGCAATACCAGGAAACTCTTTATCAGGTAACAAACTAGAACCATCCCAAACTTGATTACCAAGAATACAGGAAGAATTATTAAACAAGCATAGTTGAGTTAGAGTTAACTGATTTAACAAAGCCAAAGCCGCATCAAAATGTTTAAGGGCACCGACAACTAAACCTCCCACAATCAACAATAAAAATATTCCCATTACCTGAAAGAAAAGACGAATATTAATTTTGACTCCCAGAGAAAATAATGCCACTCCCATAATTGCCGCCAAAGTTAAACCCGCCACTGCACCCACAGCAGGTAATGCCCAATCTTGCTGAAACTTTGCCAAGATAAATAAAACTGTTTCAAAGCCTTCCCGCACCACAGCAATAAAGATCAAGATAAATACCGCTTTTCCTGCACCTTCATTGCTTAATGCTGAGCTAATTGCCCCTTCAACCTCTCCTTTGATAGATTTTGCCTGGTTCGTCATCCACAGCAACATCCAGCTTAACATGGCGATCGCAACTAAGCCAAAAATTCCCTCTAATAACTGCTTAACTACAGGAGCATAAATACCTCCTGTGGTCGCCACACCTGATACCACTCCATTTAGTAAAAAACCCACGGCAATACTGGCAATAATGCCGCCGATGATTCCCAAATAAACCCAGCGATATAGTTGAGTTTGCTCGGCTTTTTTCAGACAAGCCATAACTATGCCGACAACTAAAGCAGCTTCAAATCCTTCCCGCAGAGTAACGAAAAAAGTTGGTAGCGCAGCAGTAATATCCATTTTTTTAAATTCAAGGGTCAATATAGAAGATAACAAATCTCACCTCTACGGGCATTTTCCTTAACACCCCTAAAAAAACAATTAGCTGTTTTTTTAATATTTATTCTTCTAAAGGTAAAGCATAGTAAGCAATGCCTTCTGATTCATAGTTAGATAAATTTTCGGCAACAAAATCTCTTTCGGCAGCATTAGGGGTATAAAAATGAACTCCCACAGATGGGTTAAAGAAACGATACACAGGAATTGATTTCTCTACCTCAGTTTCATAAGCGTTAAACACTGCTCCTTCAAAAGCAAAGTCGCTCAAATTATCTCGAATAAAATCACGCTCATTTTCATCAGTGGTATATAAATGGACACCAGTAGTCTCATTAAAGAAGCGAAAAACCTCTTCTGAACTCTCAATATCAGGATTAACTGAAGTAAAAGATGCTCCTTCAGACTCATAATTACCCGAGGCGATAAATTCATCTCGTTCAGCTACATCAGTAGTATAGAAGTGAACTCCAATATCAGGATTCAAAAGGCGAAACACACTATCACCTGCTTGATCTAAATCGTCATTAGTAATCAGACCAACTCCCTGACTATCTCTGATAACTGCATTGCCTGTAGCATCGCTCAAACTGACAAAAAAGGTTTCATTGTCTTCAGGTAGCGTATCACCAGCAACGATAACGCCAGTATTTAACTCGGTGTCGCCAGTAGCAAAAATCAACGTCCCAGAATCAGCCGTGTAATCTTCTCCCGCAGTTGCTCTACCATCTCTGGTAGTATAATCAACTTCTATTTGCTCAGTAGCTGGTTGTCCTAAAGTATCCAAAAGAGTAACTGCGAACTCCGCCTCTCTAGTTCCTTCATCTCCCTCGGCAACAACGACATCATTGATATCGAAATACAAGCCATATTCAAAAGCACCGATATCAACGGTTTCATTATAGATTCGGGGGTTACTTAGAATATCACTGTCGCCATTGACCACGCTGTTGACACCTGCATTAATACCAAGAGAGTTCAACTGCAAACGAAAGTCATTATTTTCAGGATTTACAAACAGGGGATCTTCGGTAATGTTGCCTTCAGTAGTAATTTCTCCTCTTTCTAATACAGGTAAGCCGTCTTTAATAATGTTATTACTGAAATTTGTAGTTTCGTTACTAGT
>JBCCDL010000847.1:0-2898 GCA_039030815.1 Cyanobacteria bacterium P01_A01_bin.83
AATATGCAAGCCAAGAACCAAATATATCTTCATTTGTCTTAATCAGCAGTGAGGTATCTAGCTTAGGTGTTATCTGCGTAAGCCGTGCAAATTCTGTTAGAAACTATTGCCAAAAAATTGTCTTTACTCCCTTTCCTAGTGAAGACAAGCCAGGTATCTTATTGGCGCATGAAACTTTAGCAATGATTATTGATCCTAATATACCTTATAAAGATTTAAATCCTGGCGATCCAGTAGTTCCTGGTTATGAGGTGAATTTATTTAAAGCCAAATAATTATCTAAGTTCTACAACTTATAATCACAACATTTCCCATATTTCAGGAGTAAAACCAATACCTTGCTTAACTAACTTTTTTGCTAGTTCATAATTCCAGACTGATTCAATTACTGGTTTACTATACTTATGCCGAGAATCATATATTATCTGGTTACCAAAGGATTTAATTAATTCGACTAGACAATCTGAACCATTAAAAGGGTATGCCGTCGGCTGATAATACAAACAACCCTGATTATCTTTCTCTTTTACTAAGTCTATTAATTTGAAATAACCGCTAAAGATTGCATCTAGCATTGATTCAAAATACCAATTACCAGGAGTCTTGAAAAATGGATGTTGCAAGCGGATTTCAGAATCAGTTAACTCCCACAGCTTCCAATAAATTATGCCTTCTTCGCTATTAAAATCAAATGTATTTTCAAAATGTGCGATCGCTTTTTGATCTAAATAGTCTTTCCATTGATAACTGTCAACGGGGTCTTCATAAAAAACATTTTTGTCTACTAGATCAATGTCCTGATTACAGCTATCTTTAACTTCTTTTAGCTTCACAAAAAATTGCCGCAAATTTTCAAATCTAGCTGAATCTTCAAACTTAAATTCAATATAAGAATATGTATCTTTCATCTGAAAACTAAAATAAAAGCCCCTGACAAGAGTAAACCAAGCAAATTAATTTGGGAATTTAATCGAGGCTGTTAAAGATAAACATAATCTTCTATTATATCAATTAACTATCAGCTATGGACAATCAACCAGTAATCGATCTAAAAAATCTCAACCATTATTTCGGCAAGGGAGAAGGGAGCAAACAGGTTTTATTTAACATTGACTTGCAAATTAATCGTGGTGAAATAGTCTTGATGGTTCAGGTAAAACTACCTTACTTACCCTCGTTAGTGGACTGAGATCGCCGCAGTCGGGAAGCTGTAAAATCATAGGCAAAGAATTATGTGATGCTAGTGCTGCTGAGTTAGTTCAAGCACGACGTAATAATGGCTACATCTTTCAGGCACATAACCTGCATCGTAGTCTGAGCGCTGCTCAAAATGTCCAGATGGGCTTAGAAGTACATGGGAAGTACTCAAAAGCCGAAATGCGCGATATCGCGTGGTGGCAATGCTCAAAGAAGTGGGCTTAGGCGATCGCGTTGATTACTATCCTGATAGTCTTTCGGCGGAACAAAAACAACGAGTAGTGATCGCTCGGGCTTTGGTGGCACATCCTGCAATTGTACTAGCTGACGAACCTACCGCCGCTTTAGACAGTAAATCTGGACGAGACGTAGTTAATTTGATGCAAAAGTTGGCTAAAGAACAAGGCAGCACAATTCTCTTGGTTACTCACGATAACCGTATTTTAGATATTGCTGATCGCCTAGTTCATTTAGAGGACGGTAGATTGGTTACGAATAAGCAGAATGGGCAAGCAGCTTGATCAGTTTTTTTAAGTTTGATTTAAGGATGTTCTCAATAATAAGTATTTAAGTGGCAGTAGGCTGAAATATCTAAAAATTTCGGCTCCAGCAATGATAATTGTCATCAAGAGCAACAACATGAAATAATTAGGTCTGGCATAATGTAAGTCTAATTATTTCCATTTAAGCTCAAGTAACGAGTCACTAATCTTTAGCTGTACTCGAAACCTGTAACTAACTATCAGTAAATTCTAGAGAGTTTAAGCCAATGGTCTCTGTCACTGTCAAAGTACCGAACCTCGATTTAGCCCATATCAATCAACAGCTAGAAAATATGGAGGCATCATCCCTAGTTGAATGGAGTGATGAGACTTTTGTCGATGGGTTGGTTATGAGTACTAGCTTTGGTATTCAATCAGCAGTTATGCTGCACATGGTTACTCAAATTATCCCGACAATTCCTGTAATTTGGGTCGATACTGGTTACTTACCTGCGGAAACCTACAAGTTTGCCGAAACTTTGACAGAGAGACTGGAGCTTAATCTTCAGATATACCAGTCTCCCATGTCTCCTGCTCGCATGGAGGCTCTATATGGAAAACTCTGGGAACAAAACGATGTAGATGCCTTAAATCTTTACGATCAAATTCGTAAAGTTGAACCAATGCAGCGGGCATTAAAAGAACTTCAGGCTACAGCCTGGTTAGCAGGGTTACGTCGGGATCAAACTGAACATCGCCACAGTTTGACTAGAATTGAGCAGCAGGATGGCTCATATAAAATTTATCCAATTCTAGATTGGAATGCTAGAGACATTTATCAATACTTGACGGCACACGATTTACCCTATCACCCGTTTTTCGATTTGGGCTATGTCTCAGTCGGCGACTGGCATTCAAGCCGTCCGCAAACTGCCGATGATACTGATGGTCGGGATACCCGTTTCCATGGCTTAAAACAAGAATGTGGTCTACATCTGCCTAAAACTCAGGGTGAATCTGAAAGTCTTGATTCTAGTTTCCTATAAGTAACTCCTGAGAAACAAATTAGTCTGCTGAGTTGAAGAACTCCTTCGACAGCTTTACGTTCATCAGTGCAGCGCATTCGCGCAGATCGTCGTAAGACGACTGGTGAGGCATTCGCCTCACGCGCCGAAACCAGCTCATAAGCTACAGGTATTCCTTTAAGAGTGGAAAGGAC
>JBCCDL010000848.1:0-2886 GCA_039030815.1 Cyanobacteria bacterium P01_A01_bin.83
AGAAGCGATTAAAGCTTCCCGAGGACAAGATATTGTAATTGTTAATCCCAGTACTCCTATTGGGGCATTCGATCTCAAACCGACACCGACAGGAGAAATTATCGTCAGGTTTTTGCAGCGCAAGATGCCGTTTTATGTTGATACGGGATTAAACTTGATTGACGTTAAAGATGTTGCCTGGGGGCATATTCTGGCTTTAGAGAAAGGGATAACAGGCGATCGCTATATTTTAGGCAATCAAAATCTTACTTTCAAACAGCTTTTAACCAAATTAGAAACAATTACAGGCATTAGCGCACCCAAATATACTATTCCCTATCCGATTCCTTATGGTGTGGCTTGGTTAGAAGAAAAAGTTTTAGCCAAATTAGGCAAACAGCCAACCATAGCCTTAGATGGGGTACGTATGTCGCGACAAAAAATGTTTTACGATGCGTCTAAAGCAGTAAATAATTTGGGGTTGCCCCAGAGTGATATTGATCGAGCATTAATCGAGGCAGTGGATTGGTTTTCTAAAAGGATTAAGGATGAAGATTGCAGCTAATATATTTGATTTGCCAGAGAAACTACCCTTAAAAGAATTGGTAACAGCATTGTTTAATAATGACAAGGTACTAATTGAAAGAATTAATTTGTCTATAAAATTAGTAACTATTAAGCTAACTACAGGAGATTACCTATTTATTCCTGCTCATCAAAAGCATCGAGTTGAGTATAGATTAACATACCAGTGCTGAACCTCCCTGTATTTGGCTGACGCTCTTTTTTTAGTTGAAGATGAATTTTACCGACCAACTCCAGCGCGCGATCGCAACTAATGATAGTCTCTTAATTGTGGGACTTGATCCTAATCCTGAAATGATGCCGCCCAACTATGTTCAGCCACAGGAAAATCTAACAGCAGGTATTGAAGCTTGGTTGTTGTGGGTAATTGAATCGACGCAAGGTTTAGTCTGTGCCTATAAGCCGACTCTGGGTTTTTATCAGGCTTTGGGTATTGAAGGGTTGCAGTTATTAGCCAGAATTTTAAATGCTATTCCTCAGTCTATTCCTATAATTCTCGATGCTAAACATAGCGATCTTAATACCAGTACCGTGTTTGCGCGCACTATTTTTGAACAGTGGCAGGTTGATGCGGTAACTATTACTCCTTATGCAGGACAAGACCATGCTGCACCTTTTCTAGTTTATTCAGATAAGGCGGTTTTTGTTTTGGCTCATACTTCCAATCCTAAAGCCGAAATTTTGCAACGCTTTCCTAACTTAGAAAAACCATTTTACTTGCAGGTAGTTAAAGAAGCTCAATCCTGGGCAACACCACAGCAGCTATATTTAGAAGTCGGCACCACTAATGTAGAAATCTTAAACAAGATTAGAGCGATCGCGCCAGAGAGAACAATTTTACTACGCAGTCTTTGGAGTAAAAAAAATAATTTAGAATCTTTGATTAATGGGGGATTAAACGCTACGGGATCAGGATTATTAATTCCGATTCCCCAGGATTTTCTAGCGCAACGAGATCTGGCTAACAAGGTTCTCAATCTCAATCAAAAAATCAATATTTTCCGTGAAGCTAAAATCAATCAGGCAGCTAGTTGTGAAATTTGGACACCTAATGTTTGCTTACTTACTCAACATCCTTATCAATCCTTAATTCTCGAACTGTTTGATATTGGTTGTTTATTATTTGGAGAATATGTCCAAGCTTCAGGAGCAACTTTTTCTTATTACATCGATCTGCGAAAAATTATTTCCAACCCTCACATCTTTAACCAAGTACTTGATGCCTATGGTGATATTGTCCAGCAGCTTGAGTTTGATCGCATTGCAGGTATTCCTTATGGTGCATTACCCACTGCCACAGGATTAGCATTGAATCTACAGCGCCCCATGATTTTCCCTCGTAAAGAAGTCAAAGCCCACGGCACTCGCCGCCTAATTGAGGGTAATTTTCACCCAGGAGAGAAAGTGGTAGTGATTGATGATATTTTGATTAGCGGCAAAAGCGTTATGGAAGGGGCAGACAAACTAAAATCTGCGGGGTTAAAAGTTGAGGATATTGTCGTCTTTATTGATCATGAAGGCGGAGTCAAAGATAGATTAGCCAGCAATGGTTATCGTGCCTTTTCGGTCTTGAGCATCTCCGAAATTACGGATACTCTCTACGAAGCAGGAAGAATTAATCAAAAACAATATAACTCTTTCCAAGAAAATCATTAATTGATGACTGATTACTGATTACTGACGAGTAGTCAAACAAACTGTCCTGTACTTCCTACTACATGCGGCTAAAGCCTTTGTTACTTACGAGCCAATATCTTGTATGTCAAACATCTAACTTGGTACGACTATACTAGCGGCTAGAGCGATCGCCTGGGGCAATATGCTATGTTCCTGTAGCTGTATTCTGGCGTGCAGTGTTTCTCTGGTATCTTCTGGCAAAATTGGCACAGCAGCCTGCATAATAATTTCACCGCTATCAACTTCTAGGCTAACTAAATGGACGGTACAGCCTGTAATTTTGACCTTGGCTGCTAATGCTTGTTCAATGGCTCTAATTCCTTTAAAACTAGGCAGAAGACTCGGATGTATATTCAGCACACGCTTAGGATAGCCATCGAGTAAAACTTGAGTAATAATTCGCATCCATCCCGCCATTACCACCCAATCTGCACCATAAGCTTTTAACACTGCCACAATTTCGCGATCCAGATTTTCTCGACTTTGATATTGCCGATGGTCTACTAAAATAGCGGGAATATTATATTTCTCCGCTCGCTGCTTAACTTTGGCATTAGGATTGTTGTAGACCAAAACCTTAATCTCAGCATTTAGTTTCCCATCAGCGATCGCTTGTGCCACCGCCTCAAAATTAGTGCCGCTTCC
>JBCCDL010000849.1:0-2872 GCA_039030815.1 Cyanobacteria bacterium P01_A01_bin.83
AATTGTAATTTTGCGGGAAGCTGGAGGGAAAGTCACCGCCTACGATGGTAGCCCTTTAGATATTGCTTCTGGTCGCATTTTAGCAACCAATGGTTTGATTCATGATACGTTAAGTCAGGCTTTAGCGGCAACTCCTGCACTTAGTGAATGGAAATCTTAGGTGGATGAGACGCCCTAGTTTGCTTTTGTCAGTTGTTGCTGATATTAAATCTTTATAATGCTTTAAATTTTCCTTAAAGTGATTTGCCTTAGAAATTTGGTATTCTAAAATTCTTCATAAGTACGCCTTGCTAACGAAGTAGTGGGCAGAAATTTGATATTTCGACATTCCGACGAGCGACCCACAGAGGCTACCGCATTACTAGTCTCGCTTTGCGAGACGATGGTGCGAAGCACCGTCCGCCGTAATGCCCAAGAGCTTAGGGACGCGATGCTGCCGCATCGCCAGCCGTCTAACGAAGACGAACATGGGTCACCCAATACGCGCCTTTGTGGGCATTCGCAAGGGGCTGTGGTCGTAGCTTTGCTGCGACACGGACGGCTAGAAGTTTTGAGGTTGCCTCAAAACTCGCGTCCTCCTTTATATGCCCCGCCCTGTTCCACATGTACGCACGAGTCTGACTTTACTAACGCCTTTGGAGTCAAACAGATTCCAATTCAGTTAGCAGTCAGAAATACTGCTTTTGAATTCAACACTTACCTCCAGTATTAAAACATGAAACTATCCCTGCCTGTAAAGCTAGCTACAATGGGTACTATCGGCATAAGTGCGATCGCACCTTGGCAAACTACTAATGCGACTGAATTTAGTGAATTCGCTGTGGATCAAAGCCAGTTTGTTGCAGTAGCAATTCCCTATAACTATCGAAGATATCGATTGGCAATTATTGAACAAATACCTGGACAACAAGCTTGCTGGCGAGAATCAGAAAGTTATCCTACTCAGGTTGATTTATTGCTGCTTGATTTTGACCACACCAATAGCTGTCGCAGAGGAGTTGATACTAATGGTTACTCCCTGAGATATAACGGCAAAGATGACAAAGTAGAATATACTCTAGATTTAATCGAAAATGACGGCAAGTTAGATTTAGTTGCCGATCATGCCGATCCTAATCAGCAGGATTTAGTTATTGGTAGTACCAGTGGGATAGCTGAAGCACCGATGAAGATTGACCTCAATCCAGAGTGGCAATTTACTAAGCGACTATATCAGGGAGGTGCTTTGCAGCATATTTATATGAGCAATAATCCTCATCCTCAAGTTTTGTTGAATGTTCCAACTCTGGCGATGACAAATGATCCAGCAAACTTCAATAATTCTCAAGTAGTGACATTACACCCACAACCCTTACCCTCAAATCAATCCGCAGCGAGCCAGCCGATTACTAAACCTGTTCCTCTTATCATAGTCGAAGGCTTCATTACCAACGTTGTGATGCCTCTGAGTCAAGCAGTTTTTGATACTTACAAAAACTTATTGACCTGTACTAAATCTTCTAGTAATCGCTAATCTCTTCTCCATAATCATTCCATGGTCAGTAAAGGCGATCTTGGGTAAATCAGTGTAAATTAACTAGCAAATTGCCTGTAAACACAGAATACAATACTAAGAAGAAGATGGGGCATACCCGTCTTTTTTTTACCAATAAATTTGGGTTTAAAGCCCCGTCCTTTGAGGACGGCTTTTATGGTACAATTTTATCTATGAAGACGTACAAAGTTAAATTATACAGACATAAAAGAAACAAATATTTGCACTATTCAATTAATGCTAGTGCTTCTATTTATAATCATTGTATAGCGTTGCACAAACGCTACTACAAAATGTTTGGCAAACACTTAAACCAGTATCGTCTCATGAAGCATATAGCCAAACTTAGAAAACGCATAAGATCTTGGCGACAGGTCGGTTCACAAGCTGTTCAAGATATAATTCAACGGATTGAAAAAGCTTATAAGTTATTTTTCAATCAACACCAAAAAGGAACTAGACCACCAAACTTCAAAAAGCGCAGGAAGTATAAATCTTTCACGCTTAAGCAGGCTGGCTATAAGTTTATTTCTGACAATAAAATTAAAATAGGAAAACATATCTTTAAGTTTTCTCTTAGTAGAAGAATTCAAGGAAAGATTAAAACCTTAACTGTTAAAAGAAATAACTTAGGTGAATTATTCATCTTGGTTGTAACTGACTATCAAGATGAAACCATCTCAAACATGACGGGTAAAATCGCAGGCTGGGACTTTGGACTTAAGACTTTTCTAACTGGCAGTGATGGAACAACTATTGAGTCTCCTTTATTCTTCAAGCAACTGAGAAACAAGTTGAAAGCTGTTAGTTGTTCTCTATCAAGGAAAACGAAAGGCTCTAATAATTGGTATAAAGCCAAAGACCATTTAAACCGTATTCATAAAAAAATCACCAATAAGAGGCATGATTGGTTTTGGAAACTAGCTCATCAATTAACAGACCAGTATGACGTTTTGATATTTGAAGATTTGAATCTGAAAGGGATGCAGAAATTATGGGGTAGAAAAATATCCGATCTAGCATTTGCTACCTTTTTGGAAATATTGCAGGCAGTAGCAGAGTTTAAAGGCAAAACAGTTCATTTTATCGCTCGGTTCTATCCCAGCAGTAAAACTTGTTCTCATTGTGGACACATTAACCAAGAATTAACCTTGAAAGATAGATTTTGGGATTGCCCAAATTGCGACACTAAGAAGATTCCGAGAGATTGGAATGCCTCAGTTAATATCTGTAGGGTTGGGGCATCAACCCTTAAGCTAGACACCGTAAGACCATCAAAGATGGCTAGTGTTGCTTGAATTTAGAATCCCTGCCCTTTTAGGGCGCGGGAGTATGTCA
>JBCCDL010000850.1:0-2870 GCA_039030815.1 Cyanobacteria bacterium P01_A01_bin.83
AAAAATTCAGAAATTGAACTTCGAGATCGTCTTAAAGATGAAGCGATAAAGGACAATTGTGATTTTTGTTCCTAGTCCCAAATTCTAGATAAGACAGCTCAGAGCAAAAAATTAGCTCTAACTCGAAAAATTCAGAAATTGGACTTCGAGATCGTCTTAAAGATGAAGAGATAAAGGACAATTGTGATTTTTGTTCCTAGTCCCAAATTCTAGATGAGATAGGTAAAATTATCGCGCTTTGTCTCATAAACACAAACAGTAAATTATTAAGGAGAAAAAAATGGGTCTAAAAGAATTCCCTTGTGAAGTTGTAGCAGTAGGGACTACGACACCTGTTAGTAAAGGTGAAGGGGTGATGATCCAGTTGTACCAATGGTGGTATCCAGGATTTATTGAGTGGTTTGTCATACCTGAAGCTCATAAAACAGAGATGCTGACTATTGCCATAGAGGCAATCAATCATGCCAATAGAGTTCTGATTGGGATAGAAGATCCTGGACATCGTAAGGAGCCTGAGCCATACACTGAAATTAAATCTATATATCTACTTAATGGCAACACCAGGATTGATGATCCTAAAGATATCCCAAAATAGCGATTACCAACTGAAAATCTGATAACCTAGATCGCTTTGTTAACAGAGCGATCTCCTATAATTTTATAGGGCTGAAAGCTTGGTAAAGAATCTTGTTAATCGCTGAAGTAGTTAGCTATTAACAAGATTCTTTACATTAGTGTGTATTAAATGTCTGTGGCAGAAAGCTATGGGTTCGCTGTCCCCCGTTAAACTTCTTGATGGCAAGAGATTGTTCGCCTATCCAACGTGAGTTTGACTTCTAAAAAAAAAATTTGTTTAGGTTAGCTAAGAGTCACAGGAAAAAGGCTCTAACCAAAATCAAATTTTACCTAAGTAGTACAAAAAAACTAATTTAATTAAGTGTATTTGACTATAAAAGTTGATTCTGATAAAATTTATTTCATAATGGGAAGCTGTGGGTGTATGAGTAGGTCTAACCACTCCCATTATGAAGAATAGAATTAGATTACCATCGGCGATCGCCCTTTGTCAACCCTTCTTATAAATTCTCTTCATCAAGCCAAATTTTTTCACTGGTCATTGCGTTTAAGCGAGACCAAAATACTTTGATTGACATACTTTAGGGTCAGATCCGTAGACCTCTCCCTCTTTCCTTATTCTCTATCTCAGCGTTTTAGGGATGTTGCTATTTATGCTGCCTGATGGGATAAATTCAGGCTCAGTGGGTAAAGAATAAAACCAGAGCGAGCAATATATTCTCACCATGCAAGCTCTGGACATGTTCGAGAAGTATCTTTAAGTATTTTAGGATTTCTTGATTTATCTGAACATCAGTCATTTGACTTAATAAAAATAGGAGATCGCCATCTAAATCAGCAATATGACTTAAATTAAGAGCAATAACTTGAGCTGGAGCAAATTATCAGATCGCAAAATTGTTAAAAGCTCTTTCTACACCGCAAAATTATAAAATTATAAAACAAGTACAAAAATAGCAGTCGTGATGAAATTTTATGTTTGATGCTTTAGCAGATCGCCTGGATGATGCGTGGAAGAAAATACGCGGTCAGGACAAGATATCCAAAAGTAATATTCAAGATACCCTCAAGGAAGTACGTCGGGCACTTTTAGCTGCGGATGTTAATCTCCAGGTGGTCAAAGCCTTTATCGCTGATGTGGAAGAAAAAGCATTAGGTGAAGGGGTAATTTCGGGAGTTAACCCAGGACAACAGTTTATCAAGATTGTCTACGATGAACTGGTGACAGTCATGGGAGAAAGCAACGTCCCCTTAGCACTCTCAGAACAACCCCCAACAGTTATCTTGATGGCTGGACTACAGGGGACAGGTAAAACTACCGCTACAGCAAAGCTGGCTCTCTATTTACGTAAGCAGGAACGTTCTTGTTTAATGGTGGGAACCGATGTCTATCGTCCTGCGGCGATCGATCAGTTGCTGACTTTGGGTAATCAGATTGATGTTCCTGTATTTGAAATGGGAACCGATGCCGATCCTGTAGAAATTGCCCGCCAGGGGGTGGCTAAAGCTAAAGAACTGGGTGTTGATACCGTCATTGTTGATACTGCTGGGCGACTCCAGATTGACGATGACATGATGGGTGAACTATCCCGCATCAAAGCCACGATTGAGCCAGACGATACCCTACTAGTGGTAGATGCCATGACAGGGCAGGAAGCCGCCAACCTGACCTATACTTTTCATGAGCAGATTGGCATTACGGGGGCAATTTTAACTAAGTTAGACGGCGATAGTCGTGGTGGTGCAGCGCTTTCGGTGCGGCAGGTATCGGGACAGCCGATTAAGTTTGTCGGTGTAGGGGAAAAGGTGGAGGCATTAGAGCCTTTCTATCCTGATCGCTTGGCATCCCGTATCCTTAATATGGGAGACATTCTTACTTTAGTCGAAAAAGCTCAAGAAGAAATTGATCTGGCTGATGTCGAAAAGATGCAGTCTAAGATCATGGAGGCGAAATTTGATTTTAACGACTTTGTTAAGCAAATGCGCTTACTCAAAAATATGGGTTCCTTGGGGGGAGTTCTCAAGTTAATTCCAGGCATGGGCAAAATTAGTGGTGCTGATTTAGCTAAAGGAGAAACTCAGCTTAAACGCACCGAATCGATGATCAACTCCATGACTAAAGACGAAAAAGCCGATCCTGATTTGCTAGCGCAGTCTCCCAGTCGCCGTCGTCGTGTGGCAAAAGGCTCAGGATTTGACGAAAAAGACGTTTCCCGATTAGTTAAAGATTTCTCTAAAATGCGTTCCATGATGCAAAATATGGGTCGCGGGATGCCTGGGATGGGGATGCCTGG
>JBCCDL010000851.1:0-2867 GCA_039030815.1 Cyanobacteria bacterium P01_A01_bin.83
ACTGGTTTGAGATCTTCGGGAATGACGGCTTGCTCGACGACATCTACAGCTACCATTTGACGAGTGCCACTGCGGGAACGAGATGTATTGGTTTTTGCCAGTTGAATCTGAATCGCATTACGACCAAACCTGTATGCTTCATTAATCGATTTACCCCAGCCCAACGCCCGATAGAAACCCGTAGCAAAAGCGATCGCAGCATCGTCTCTAATTTCGTGGCTCATACCCACCACGTAGTTGATATGTTGTACAATTGCTCCTGCCTGAACTTCGCTGTAGCAGGCATTAAGAACCACACATTCACAAGATTTATCAAACAGCGCGAACAGATTGGATAAAGCTTCTGTACTGACTATCTGTTCTTGTCCTGCTCGATCTTCTAGGACTAAGCCTTGCTCTCCCGTTCCATGTCCGCAGAAATGAACGATGCGCGGTTCGTGTTCTAGCAACAGATCTTGCAGTTCTTCGGGATGGGCTTCTAACTCGAACTCGATCTCGAATTGAGACTGGTTTTTGGAGCGTTTAATCACGTTCTTTAAGTCTTTTATTTCTCGATCTAACTTGAGGTCGTATCTGGGGTTTGAGGTTAAAATTAGAATTTTTTTCATTGAATTCTTTATTTAGCAACCGCGATCTGTATTTCCTGAGTAGCCCACTCCGCATCTGGTTCGGGTTCGTAGACCATCGCTCTGGTTTTCTCTGGCGGATTATCGCAATTGCTACTAATAATAATTTAATATAGTAGTAGTTTTTTATGAATCATAAAAATTTTGTTGCTTTAATTTTGGTACTCACGGTCGATTAGAAACATCTTCAGCTATAGATTTGGCGCGATCAAATAACTTTTGCCAGTCCAACTCATTTGATGATTGTTCGACTTTTATCCAGCTTTTGGGATCGTTAATATCTTCTCGGCGATCGCATTGTGGCTTTTCTAAATGTCCGTTGGATATTTTGGTATTTACCGTAACTAAAGATGCTCCATCTTTATAGGTTTCATTGGTAGGTGCAACGGTAATTATTCTGGCTACTTTATCTGGTATTGCTTGATTCATACCAACTACGTAATCAATATGCTTGACTATCTCTTTGGCTTGAACTTCGGAATAACAAGCATTAAGAATGACGCATTCTATTGAGTGTTCAGCTTCATCAACTATCTTTAATAACTCTGTTAAAGTCTCTGTCTCAACTAAATGCTGATCTCCCGCTTTATTTTCTAAAACAATTCCCTGACTACCTGTTCCGTGTCCGCAAAAATGAACTATGTTTGGTTTCACTTCTAGTAAAGCAAGACTTAAATCTCTTGGTCTAACTGCTACTCTAAATTCAAGAGAAAATTGAGCGCAATTTTCAGCACGTCGTAATGCTTCTCTGATTTCCCGCATTTCTATATCTATATCAAGGACTGTTGTTTTTCTAGGATTTGAGGATAGAATTAAAATCTTTTTAGTATTCATTGCTAATTTTGCTTTAAGCTATTGAACTGTAATATTTATCTCTTTAGTTGCCCATTCCGCCTCGGGATCTGGTTCATAATCCATCGCACGGGTTTTTTCTGGTGGATTATCAAGATCATTCCCGATAGCAGTCAAAAGATTGTTTAAAGGACTAATTGCTGTGGCACCTCCTCTTGTTACCTCTTCGGCTTTCTCTTGCATACTTCGGTTAAGATTACCCTTGGGCTGGGGTTGTTCGTCTAGAGAAGGTAAGATTAACCATTGGAAGTTAGCTAATCCTTTCGTGGCAAAAATTTTCAAAGTTTCCTTTGCTTGTTTATAATTGTCGGGTAATCGTAAACGTAACTTGGTATAAGCTTCTTTGCCTGGATCTAAAGGAAAGAAGGAAGAAAAATCCCCTTGAATTGGTATTTGGGAAACTTCCCAAGTCGGTTCAATGTCTAACACCGCAACGTTAAGTATCTGATTATAGTTATTCTTAATTTTCAGATAGGAAACTTCCCCTGGTTTTAAGGTTACATTTTGCGGATCGGGAAAAGGCTGTTTCTGGCGATCGCATAATTGAAATTCGAGATGATCGCTTAACTCCGAAGCAGGGTTATCTAGGGCTTGTACCGACTGATATTTAGTTAAATGGACTAGTCTTTCTACTACTTTGTGTGGTGCTTGTGGATCGTCAATACTTAAGGCTGGACGTAGGTTTGAGATGGGCATTCCAATGCAAATTTCATAAGTACCATCACGAGCGATCGCAACTTGAAAATGGCTCGATTCTCCTGACTGTGCCTCTATTACCCAGCCATTACCACTCAAAGCCTGACTGATTTTGGCTAAAGCTGCGGACTGTCGATCAACTAATTCGGCTGGTAAATCTTGTTCTTTTTCTCCTGCTTGCTTCTCCCCAAACAAGTGAACTTTACGAATTAAATCTATTGGTGCAGCCACCATCACCGCCGAAGCCCCAGACTGGATTTCTCCTCTGATTTCTATCCCCCCTGCTGCGGTATCTAAAATCATCGCCGTGGCACTATCGGCTTGAATTTCATCGGTAAGTTCGACAATTGCGATCTGTTGGGTTCTATCGGTAAGATTTTCACAGTCAAAAGGATAAATAGCAAAGCGTGTCCCATAACTCAAACCCTGTGCCAATCCTGCATCGAGAGTTACTTCTGTTTCAGTTACTTTTCCGACAGTTACCGTGTAGGGTTTATACTTGCGTCGATCGCCAAAGACAATGCGATCGCCACTGCCCATCAACATCGGTAATTGTTGGGGAAACTTACTTTGAATCATTCCCTTAACTCGACCGTAGAGAGATTGGTAGGTCAAAACAGAAGTGCTGCTGCTTAGGGTGTCCATCATCCAGTAGGTTAATGCACCGTGGCGTTGTCCGCCATCTACGGCATA
>JBCCDL010000852.1:0-2864 GCA_039030815.1 Cyanobacteria bacterium P01_A01_bin.83
AAAGGTACCAGATTACGTCCTCTAACCTATACGGGAGCAAAACAGTTAGTTCCCGTGGCAAACAAACCGATCCTCTGGTACGGGATTGAGTCGATTGTGGCAGCAGGAATTACCGAAATCGGCATTATTATCAGTCCTGAAACTGGCGGGGAAGTACAGACAAAAACAGGAAATGGCGATCGCTTTGGCGCACAGATCACCTATATTAAACAGGATCAACCTTTAGGATTGGCACATGCTGTCAAGGTGGCGCAGCCATTTTTGGGTGATTCTCCCTTTGTGATGTATTTGGGAGATAACTTAGTTCAAAGTGAGCTTGATCAGTTTATCGACCAATTCAAATCCCAGCAGCTAGATGCCTTAACTCTGTTGTGCGAAGTAGATAATCCTAGTGCCTTTGGGGTAGCAAAAGTAGATGAAACAGGAAAGGTATTGCAATTAATCGAAAAGCCCCAAAATCCTCCTTCTAATTTAGCTTTGGTAGGAGTATATTTATTTTCAAAAGAAATACATAAAGCGATCGCCAATATTCAACCATCTGCCAGAGGAGAATTAGAAATTACCGATGCGATTCAGTATCTAATTGACCAAAAAGAACAGGTGGCATCATTCCAGCTATCTGGCTGGTGGCTAGATACAGGTAAAAAAGACGATCTCTTAGCAGCAAATCAGATTATTTTAGATACCTGCTTAGAATCGACCCATGAGGGGGTTATAGACGAGCAGAGTAAGATTAGCGGTCGAGTTCATGTGGGAGAAGGTTCGCAAGTTATCAACTCCATGATTCGGGGACCAGTCACCATTGGTAAAAACTGTCAGATTCAAAATTGCTATATCGGTCCTTATAGCAGTATTGCTGATGATACAACTTTAATTGATATTGATATTGAGCATAGTGTAATTCTCAAAGGAGCAACGTTAGAAGGAATTAGCTCGCGGATAGTTGATAGCCTAGTGGGAGAAAGAGCGCACCTCAAGGTTGCACCCCAGCGACCTAAAGCCTTAAGGTTTATGATTGGGGATGACTCCAAGATCGAATTGACATAATCTTCAACAGAGAATTAGAAATAAGTAGGTAAGATATATGCAGCAAGACAGTAACCAACCCCGCCGACTCTTAGTTACAGGGGGGGCAGGATTTATCGGTTCTAACTTTGTGCATCACTGGTGTCAAAGCTATCCCCAGGATCATGTTGTCGTTTTAGATGCTTTAACCTATGCGGGTAATAGAAAGACTTTAGCTAGTTTAGAAGCAACATCTGCGATTAAATTTGTCCAGGGGGATATTTGCGATCGCTCTTTGATCGATCGGCTTTTGGAGTCAGAAAATATTGATACTGTGGCTCACTTTGCTGCTGAGTCCCATGTCGACCGTTCAATCCTGGGTCCTGGGGCATTTGTGCAAACTAATGTGGTAGGTACTTTTACTCTCTTAGAAGCCTTTCGTCAGCGTTGGAATCAAAAAAACAAAACCTCAACAGACTGCTTTTTGCATGTCTCTACCGATGAAGTCTATGGTAGTTTAGCCCCTGACGAACCAGCTTTTAGCGAAACCACCCCCTATACTCCTAACAGTCCCTATTCCGCATCCAAAGCAGGTAGCGATCATTTAGCGCGGGCATATTTCCATACTTACGGTATGCCCACTATGATTACTAACTGTTCCAATAATTATGGACCTTATCATTTCCCCGAAAAGTTAATTCCCTTGATGTGTATTAATATTCTGTTGGGGAAACCGCTACCTGTATATGGTGATGGTCAAAATATCCGCGATTGGCTTTACGTCGAAGATCACTGTCGAGCTTTAGATACAGTGATTCAGCGTGGAGTGCCAGGGGAAACCTACAATATTGGTGGTAATAATGAAGTCAAAAATCTAGATCTGGTAGAACAGCTATGTGAGCTAATGGATGAATTGGCTCCTGAGCTTCCTGTACGCCCCTCTAAACAGCTAATTACCTTTGTTCAAGATCGGGCGGGACATGACCGCCGTTATGCGATCGATGCTAGTAAAATCGAGCGTGAGTTAGGCTGGAAACCCCAGGAGACAGTAGCAGGAGGGTTACGCCGTACTGTGCAGTGGTATTTGGATAATCAAGATTGGTGGCAACCTTTACTTAGTACTGAATATCAAGATTATTATCAAAAAGTCTATGCTTGATTAGGTTTAAGCTTGATGATTATAAATCTTTAGTTCTAACGTGTTTGAACAAGCTGCGCCCAACGCAGTTTTTCTCACACACTTTTAGATTCGAAAAATTATCCTAAAATTGATTCTAATCGCGATCAATCCAGAGAAATATAGTCATTACAATTAATTTCCTCTTAATTAAGGAAAATAATGATAAAACTCTAACGCTGCTGAACGATTTAATAAAGAAGAGTCTTTAGCTTCATCCATAGCCCTGTTGAGACAATAATTTCTTAAAGCGATCGTCTGAGTAAAATATTACTAAAATTAGGATAGAAGACTAGCACAATTTATAGTCATGACTAGCATTAGAGAAGAATTAGACCGCAAACTAAGTAACTTATCTCCCGAACAACTAGATTCAGTTCGTCAATTTGTGGAGTCCCTCGAAAATCAACCATTATCAGCATATCCAGGCTATCCCTTAACTAACGAAGATATAGACAGAATTGTTGAATCATATCGTCAGCAAAACAAACAACGACCCATTGGTCTTGCTAAGGGAGAGTTTACTGTTCCCGATGATTTTAACGATCCCCTACACGATGAAATTTTAAATTTGTTCAATAATCCTCAATGAGAATACTATTGGATACTCATATTTTTCTCTGGTTGGTTAACGATGATAAACGTTTGCCAGATCGATACCGTCAAATCATTCATGATCTCG
>JBCCDL010000853.1:0-2864 GCA_039030815.1 Cyanobacteria bacterium P01_A01_bin.83
ACAGCAGCTTCAGGAACATCTAGTACCAGATACTCATAAGGTTCACAAGGTTTACCATTTATTTCGCGGTAAATCACTTGAGGTTGAGATACTTGAAACTCATAACCTTCGCGACGCATGGTTTCAATCAAGATCCCCAAATGTAGTTCCCCTCGACCAGATACCAAAAATTTCTCAGCGGAGTCTCCCTGTTCGACGCGGAGTGCGACATTAGTCTCTAATTCTCGCATTAAGCGATCGCGTATTTGTCTTGAAGTTACAAAATCTCCTTCTTGTCCCGCGAAAGGCGAATTGTTGACGGAAAAAGTCATTTGCAAAGTAGGTTCGTCAACCTTGATCAGCGGTAAAGCCTGGGGTTCATTGGGGCAGGTAATGGTTTCCCCAATATTAGCGTCAGCAAAACCAGACACTGCCACAATATTGCCTGCACTGGCTTCTTCTAGCTCAACTCGCGCTAATCCTTTGAATCCCATTAATTTGGAAATCTTGGTTTTGACAATCTTACCGTCTTCTTTGATTAATGCCGCTTGTTGCCCAGCTTTTAGCACTCCATTATGAATTCTACCAATGACAATTCTACCTAGATAGTCAGAATAATCTAGGGTAGTTACTTGAAGTTGTAATGGCTTCTCAACATCCCCTGCTGGTGGTGGAACATGATGTATGATTGCTTCAAATAGTGGCTGCATATCAACCCCATCATCTTCAAGACTCTCTTTGACATAGCCCTCTAAACCAGAGGCGTAAAGAGTGGTAAAATCACACTGGTCATCATCGGCACCCAGCTCGACAAATAGGTCAAATACTTTATCTACCGCTCCATCAGGATGGGCGCGGGGGCGATCAATTTTATTTACCACCACAATCGGGCGCAAACCTTTTTCGAGTGCCTTCTTCAATACGAAGCGGGTCTGAGGCATAGGACCTTCGTTAGCGTCCACGATTAAGACACAGCCATCAACCATGCCCAAAACTCGTTCAACTTCACCTCCGAAGTCAGCGTGTCCTGGTGTATCAACAATGTTGATTAGGGTATCTTTATAATTGACTGCCGTATTTTTAGAAAGAATTGTAATTCCTCTTTCTCTTTCGAGGTCGTTAGAGTCCATGACACAATCTGGTACATCTTCGCCTTCGCGGAAAATACCTGATTGTTTTAGTAATGCATCTACGAGAGTCGTTTTACCATGATCGACGTGAGCAATAATTGCAATGTTGCGAATAGGAAGAGACATATGATTGGTCTATAGACTTTTGTATCTTTGAACTCAAAGTTTCTTAATAATTATAGCTTAAGTTTGTTTTTATTTATATCTAAATGTTATGAAGAATAAATTATTGAGACGAAAAACCAGCTTTTGGTTGATAGCTATCTTGGGAGTTATTTTTGATCAAATAACTAAATACTTAGTTGTCCAGAATTTTGCCACCATTGGCGATACCCTTCCTTTATGGCAAGATGTATTTCATTTTACCTATGTAATTAATACGGGAGCGGCATTTAGCTTTTTCCGAGGTCAGGTAGAAGTTTTGCGCTGGATTTCTTTAATTGTCAGTCTGTTACTGATTGTTTTCGTTTGGTATACACCGAGACTAACTTTAATTGAACAGTTGGGATATGGCTTTATTTTATCAGGTGCGATCGGTAACGGAATTGATCGCTTTTTATTTGGCTATGTGGTAGATTTTTTGGATTTCCGCCTAATTAATTTCCCTGTCTTCAATTTAGCGGATGTGGCAATTAATATTGGCGTTTTACTGTTGCTAGTCGCGAATTTTACCAATACTCCTAAGGGAAAAAAATGTAATTGAACTAATAAAAAATCTAGGGGGAGCAGGTCACTTTTGTAAGAACATTTGAACTGTGTAGATAATTCGTCAGTTGTAACCAAAAGTTCTTCATACTTTAGTTCATTTGTATTGACATGTTTGACTTGCTCCCAATCTAGGCGATTTCCACTCTCAACTCAATTCTTCAAACTTGACCTACAACAGTATTTTAATCAAACATGACTTTGTTTTTTACACGATATTCTTGTTGAAAAAATAAATATTAGTAATCTTTTTACTGAGTAATAAAAGTATTTTTTCTATTTATTTGCTATCGACACTTACAGCGAAATGGTGTCATTACTAACTTAGTAATAAATTGTACTTAAACATTAGTTTTATACAAGTATTATTATGATTTCATATTGTTTTTCTACTTATTTTATAGTTGCTTAGAGAGATTTGCAATGGATCATAGTCTTAATATTGAAAAAACTAAAGAAAATATCTCAAACCAAAAAACTGCTGATAATGTAATTAATTTATCAGAATTGAAACCAACTCAAGGTTTTGCTATTAAGGGTATTCAAGATGCTGATTCAGGAATTTACGGTTCAGTAAGTGAGGCAGGAGATGTTAATGGTGATGGCTATCAAGATATTATTATCGGCGCACCTGATACAGCGGTTAATAATAAACTAAGAGCAGGTCATGTTTACGTTATTTTTGGTCATGAAAATCAAACATCTTCAGCTAGTTTAGATGTTAATAATCTCGATGGTAGTGATGGCTTTGTGATCGAAGGTCTCAGCAAAGGTTATCGTCTTGGAGAATCAGTTAGTAATGCAGGAGATGTGAATCATGACGGCATCGACGACCTGCTTTTAGGGATACCTTATGCCGAAAACAATAATCAAGAACGTTCAGGAAAGACATACTTGCTTTTTGGGGATTCGGCTTTAGGTAGTTCGGGAACTATAGACTTATCAACATTAAACAACAATAGTGTTGTTTTTCAAGGTGGCAAAAAAGGATCTTATCTAGGAATTTCTGTTAGTGCAGCAGGAGATTTTAATGCTGATGGAATAGATGAT
>JBCCDL010000854.1:0-2858 GCA_039030815.1 Cyanobacteria bacterium P01_A01_bin.83
ATCTTTACTAAAAATATCCTCCAGTAGATTGCGACAGTTATTGCAGAAAGGAAGAGTTCGGGGAGCTTATAAAACTGGTAAATTCTGGCTTATTCCTCTCTATGATGGTCTGCCCTATGTTGAAAAAACCAAAAGAGGACAAGCGGGGACTTGGAAAGTCGTAAAAAAGCCTCAGAAGACCACCATTAATATTAATAGCAATATAATCAGACAGAATATCAAAAAAAGTAAGGCAGAAAGAAAACCTGTAATCGCAGTAAGGGGAAAAGAAAAACATTACGTACACGAGTTAGAAATACCAGTACCCTGTAAGATTATTTACAATCCAGACAAGCCCTTAGATTGTGGTGCCAGGGTTTGGATTGAGATTATGAATTTCGATTTAGATTTAATTGCTGGTTAGTTAAGCTTTATTGTTGCTTTTACTTCGATGTTTTCTTATAAAGTTCCCAGTTGCGATCGCCTATGGTTATTGCTCAAGATCGATGAAGAAATACATTAAATATATATATAACCTATAACTCTTCTCCCACCTCACAACTTACTCAACATCTTCAATTAAGCTCAGAATTAGCATGATCTTGAAAGGTGTTAGCGTGCCAGTAATAATGATCTTTATCAGTGGTAAGTTTTGGAATTTTCTGGCTATGAACAGCATTAGCACATAATCAAAATCAAAATTCAGGAGATAGAATCATGATTGACTCGAATGTAATAATACATGTACATGAGCATAGCTTTAGTCGCGCTTATTTGCTATTTGAAAAATTTGGGAAAGTCTATCAAAGTGATTTTGAGGATATTCTGTTAATGAAGGTTGAAAGTATTCCTGATTTTTTAGCAGCTTTTAACGCTCGCATCTCAGAAGATCCTAGTTTAGAAGTAGTTGCCTCAAGAATTGTGCCAGTTACTTCAACTTTTTCTTTTCAATCGTCAGCAGAGTTCGAGATTAAAGCAAAGCAAGTAGTCTTAGAATGGCTGCCTATGTTAGCTGGTAAAAAGTTTTATGTCAGAATGCATCGCAAAGGTTTTAAAGATCGTATTGATCGCCAAGCAGAAGAAACGTTTCTTGATCTTGTAATTCTTCAAGAGCTGGAAAAAATTGGCAAACCAGGAGTAATTGGCGGTATCGATCCAGATGTAGTTATCGCAGTGGAAACCATCTCACAGCAAGCTGGATTATCATCTTGGACTCGTCAAGATTTACAAAAATATCCTTGGCTGAAATTAGACTCACTTCAAACGTCAATTAAGAACTGAACCTATAATTACCAAGTTATAACTGCCAGCAATGGAATAGATGCAATCGCCATTTTTGCTCAACATCAACAGAATATTAAGGTGGTAATTATGGATATAATGATGCCTTCAATGGATGGCAAAATAGCGATTAAAACCCTGAGAAAAATAAATCCAGAAGTCAAAATCATTGCTGTTAGTGGACTAATTGAACGCCAAGAAATTGTCGCCGAATTAGATGATAATATTACCGCTTTTTTGAATAAACCTTATGCCAACGACGATTTATTGCATCTGCTTCATGAGATTGTTAGTGGTTAGTCGATGCTTTCTGGATACAGTTGGTAAGCAGATGCATCTATATCAAAATCATGGTATTGTTCTGGATAATTGAATTAGTACTAAATCAATAAATTATTTATGCAAGAAGTCTATTCAAGTACTTTTGAACTGAAAAGAAGAAATTAAAAATTTAACGAATTATCATTGCCTCAAATATGGCTAATTTTAGATAAAGCAGTTCTCGAATACATGAGGTACAACCAATCAACCATCAACCATCAACCATCAACCATCAACAATTAACAATTAAGCGATCGCACTTTCTGCACCAGAATCGCGAAAGAATAAACAGGAAGACCCAGTTAAATCAATCATGCGACAGATAAAATCATAATCAGGTTCGGAAGACAGACCGATAAAATCCATGTCAGATTGAGGTGCTTGAGGGATACATTTGTCAAACTGTCCCACCAGCACAAAGGTTTTAGCGCCTTCGGGAACACGGCATAAATCACGGAGTTTTTCTAAGTATTGTTGAGCCTCCTTCACTTCTTCAGTGCTAGAAACAACGGTAATTAAAATTATAAAACTTCAAGTTTATTTGTGAAAGCAACTTTTATCAATCAAAATAAGTACAAGATAGAAATATGCGGCTTTTTGTGATTGGAATCTCCAAAAGACATTTTGAATATAAGATCTTAAATACTTGAGCTAGCTTATATATATAGCTACAAAGACATACGATTAATCTCTGGTAAGTAAATATAACAAGACAAGCAAAATGTTAGATATAGTCATTATTGCTTTAACCAGCTATTGATTTTAAGATGCTTTTTTTACTTTACGCTTTTAATATTAATAGCAAAAAAATAAATGTCAAATGTATTAAGCACAAAAGTTTTTCTTTAAGTAAATACAGTGTAACTTAAATTACTATTTACTAAATTTTCACGTAATCTAAATTACATTACAATATTTTTTATTTTCTTGATAAGCTCTATTTTACAAGGCTTTTCAAGAGGTATTCGGGTTTTAAAATCTTATTTTCAAATTTAAACTTTCATTACTAATATATTTTGGTACAGCTATAAATCTAAGTTTTTTCTCTGAGGTAATTACTAATGAGCATGAATAAGTTTGATGTAAACAAATAGAGTTATTAGTGATCGTCAAATAGTGAATTTATTTCAAAAACAATTAAAACAGACATATGAATTTTCACTGACTTTTATCAGCTCCAATATAGACATAATTACTTTTTTTAAACATTATTTGGTTGCTCGTAGCCCCCAATTACTGCTGATTTTGATTGTTAGCTGGGCAAGTTTGGGCAAAAA
>JBCCDL010000855.1:0-2857 GCA_039030815.1 Cyanobacteria bacterium P01_A01_bin.83
CTCTAATCCATAGATAAAAAAGTCTTTTTCAATCTTGTGTAATCGAGGGGCAATACCTAAATCGGAGGTATAGACAAACGGGCGGATATAAAAAGGTTTATCAGGCTGATTTTTCTTAACAAAGTCAATAATTAGCTGCTCAATTTTAGCTGCGGGTAAATCATAATTAAGCAGTTTGGCACTGTCACTCAATCTGTGGCAATGGCGATCTAGTCTAAATAATAGAATTTGTGCGGGATTTTGCGGATTGGGCAGACCCCGCATGCCGCCAAACGCTCCTGTCCCATAGTGTAGAGCATGAGTCGCGATCGAGATATTTGCTTCTTTAAAAGGAACAAATTTATGTTGAAAGTAGGCTATTTCTAAAAAATTGTGCATAAGTGCTTACTATTTCTTACTTATTCTCCCAGCCATCCTACGAGATTATCTTGTTGTTGGTCAGATAAATCATCTTTGATTGTCAACTCATAACTTTGAGATTGTGCTTCTGTCAAGATAACACTCAGAGTTTTTAATTCATCCTGGTGAAACAATGTAACCTGAATCTTATCTCCTGCTTGATAGTCTTTGAGTCTTTCATTGAGAGACTTAGCATCAACTTTGATGTCATCAATAGCTAGAAGTTGATCGCCAGCATCAATTCCACCCACGGCTGCGGGGGATTGTGCCGCAACAAATTTAATTACCTCACGGTTATTTTCTGACTCTACTTTTATTCCCAAATAAGGAACATCAGATTCCGTAGCAGCTTTTAAGTATAAACCAAAAGGTTGCAGATAGCGATCAAAGGGTAACTCTTCTGTGGTTTCAATGTAACTAGCAAAAAACTCATCAAGATCAACCTCAGCAACCTCAGTGATCGTAGCTCTTAATTGTGCTTCAGTGAAACCGATTTCATCTTGTCCAAAACGCTGCCACATTAGCTGCATCACATTATCGAGCGATCGCTTATTATGATGTTTAGCTCTAATTATGAGATCTAGCAGCAGAGAAACTTGTTGTCCTTTGAGATAGTAGGAAATCTGATTATTATCACTATAAGCATTGCGGCGGTATAGTTTGATCCAGGCATCGTAGCTGGATTCTGCTAAAGGCTGTACCTTCCGTCCAATAGTATTGAGATATTTATTAATGTCCTTACTCAAATTCTTGAGGCAGGTTGATCGAGGATAAATTCCTGCCCGTAAAGGAATCATAATATCGTAGTAACTAGTTGTTCCCTCACAAAACCAAAGTGAAGTAGTATAATTTTCCTCTTCATAGTTAAAAGTTTCTAAAGCCTTGGGGCGTATACGCTTCACATTCCAGAGGTGGAAAAACTCATGTGCCACCAACTGAATAAAACGTTCATATTTATCGCGATCTCGAAAACCAAATCGGGGATAATTTAAAGTACAGCAGTCTTTATGTTCTAAACCACCGTAACCACTGCCTGAAAGATGCAGTAGAAATAGGTATTGTTGGTAGGGTAAGCCACCAAACATTGCTGCTTCTGCTTCAATCACCTTGGTTGTGTCAGCAATGATCTGTTCTGGGTTAGCGTTTCCCTGACTCCAAATTGCCAAGGAGTGAGGTTTATCTAACACGGCAAAATCGTATACCTGCTGGGTACCAATTTCCACAGGAGTATCAACTAAAGTATCAAAATCTTGAGCGATAAAGGTGTTAATTTTTCCTGCTACTGGCGGTAGAGTGGTAGAAATGTACCAATGTGAATAGGGGGGAATAATTTTAACTGTTAGGGGCTGATCTTCCCATCCTGGGACAAAGAAAAACATTGCCGCACCATTAAAATAACCGTGTGACGTATCCAGATGATTGGTACGTACCGTTAAATCATTGGCATAAATGCGATAGTTAACTTTAATTTCTGAAACGCCTGCTGTTGCTACCTGCCAGTAATTTTTCCCCAACTTGCGACTAGATAACTTTTGTCCATCGCCGTCACTGGCATTAAAATCTTGAAGATGTCGGGCATATTCTCGGATCAAATACGAACCAGGAGTCCAAACTGGCATTTTCAAATCTAGTGTTGGCGACTGCCAATTACTAACCTGCAAAGTAACTTCAAATAAATGAGAAGCAGGTTGTGACATAGAAACTTGATAAGACAAGCTTTCTGTCTTTAAGGTAGATGATGGCTGGCGAACAGCGGTGGCTTCAGTCATTAAGCTTTTGGTAGGTAAAAAAAATGCTAAGTAATGCTTTTTGAGTATTACTTAGACGTAAATATATATTTTATCTGTTTTTCCAATTATCCTTTTAACTCAAAACAAAAATACTTAAAAGTTGAAGGCATAAAGTCACAAATATATCTTGATCCTAACCAGCATTTAATAGATTAAAATGCCAGTAGTCAACGTTGATCGAGACTCAGCGTCACGACGGCAGCCGTTGACCCTATTCTACTGTTAAAACTATCCAGGTAAGGGGCATTGAAATCTCTCAATTTTTTGACCAATTCCCAGAGCAAAAATCGTCAGTTTGCTGTAATTGGCTTAGGACGTTTTGGCAGAGCAGTTTGCACATCTTTACACAAAATGGGCTACGAAGTTTTAGGCTCAGATATTGATGAGAAGTTAGTTACTCAGGTTTTAACTCAAAAAGTGGCATCTCATGCAATTCAACTAGATTCTACTGAACCTGAATCCTTAAGAGAAGCTGGGATCTTTGAAATGGATACGGTGATTGTAGCAATTGGTAATTATCTTCAAGAAAGCATTATTACTACTTTAAACGTCAAAGAGGCTGGAGTTGAGCAGGTAATAGCCAAGGCTTCTTCGGAAATCCACGGTAAGGTACTACGTCGAGTAGGGGCAGACCGCGTTGTCTTTCCTGAATATGAGGCAGGCTGCGC
>JBCCDL010000856.1:0-2856 GCA_039030815.1 Cyanobacteria bacterium P01_A01_bin.83
ATCAGATTAGAGGCGGTGCCAGTGAGGGCAGTCTCACCGATTTGTTTATAGCTATGAGATAAAACGGAGTGGGCAATTTCGTGCGCTAATACCCCAGCTAATTCTGCCTCGGAGTCCATCAATTCCAGCATTCCTGTGTGGAAGAATATTTTACCTCCAGGTAAGGCAAAAGCATTAGGAGTAGGATCTTCAACAATATTAAATTCGTACTCAAATTCACTACGCCCCATCAATTTAGCTAGTCTTTGCCCAATATCATTGAGATATTTTAGCTGCTGGTCGTTCTTGACCATCTTAGATTGCGCCTTGATTTGCTGTGAGAAAGATTGTCCTGCTGCCTTTTCTCCCGCTAACAAAGCCTGTCCAATTTCTAAAGCACCACTTTTGTTTCCTGTGGCAACCTGACCAATAGTGCCGAGTATGCCTGAAGTGGTAACTTTGGAGTTGAGTTTTTTCTTATATTGTTTAAAGTACTGATCAGCAGCTTGGGTGTAAGCTTTGCTTTTGGGGTTGTCAGGATTGTTATAGGCAAATTCTCTAGCTGTAATTGAAGCTTCTAAAGGTTTGCCGTAAAGCAACAACAGGTCGATTTTTGTATCAATAAGATCTTGCCGCGCTGGATACATTTCTGAGGCTTTTTCTATAGTTGCCAAGGCTGGTTTTTCCTCTCCGTAAAGATCGTGAGTATCTGCCAATAAAATATGACCAGGAATAAAGCCAGGATAGTCTTTGACTAAGCTTTGCAGTGGTTCAAAAATTTGCTCCGTAATCTCTGAGGGGGATTCGGGATCTGCTTCAATTGCGTCATTAGCAGTCTGCCAGTACGATTGACCTTTTAAATCTAGCTTAGTTGGTTCATCGAATGCAGGGGAAACAACAGCTTGGGTTTCAAACCCTGGCTTAACCCGCTGTTGAATTGACTTCGCCTGATTCAATTCACCTTGACGATAAAAGTAATCTGCTTCTGCTAATTTTTGATAGTAATTACGATCAAATCGTAGCTGTCGATATGCTTGAGCATTAACCACACTGCCCGAAGCAATGGCAAATGTAAATCCTAAAATTAGGGCAGCTAAGATAGCTTTGCTACGTTTGTATTTTAAAAACATGTTTATATTCCCAATATCTGCTAAAAACCAAAAATAATTACGCTAATTGATCCCTAGGCATAAAATCTGGTTTGTGTTTAGGTTGCCCGATTTTAGTTCATAATTACTTAAGCAAAGACTGAATAAATAAAGATAAAGTGCCATAAATCAGCACAAAGCTTTGTTTATAGGTGATTTTTAAGAATAACTGTGTAGAGACGTCTGTAAATAATGATATTGTCTGATCGCGTTCCTTCTACTTTGTATTAAAAATTTATGTAGGTTTCCATTTTTTACTACTTATAGAATCTAAATAGTCATCATATTTACATGAGGTTGTATAGGATCAATATTGATCCTATAATAGTGACATGGCGCAAATCAAAAAACTTGTCGCCCAATTTAAGAAGAATCCCAAAAACGTTAAATTTAATGATTTAGTTAAAGTGTGCAATCACTATTTTGGTGATTCAAGACAATCTGGCTCTAGTCACAGTGTATACAAAACACCCTGGCAGGGCGATTCTCGTGTAAATATCCAAAACAAAAAAGGATATGGAAAACCCGATCAAGTTAAACAAGTTTTAGCAGCAATCTCAAAGATAGAGGAGATGAAAAATGGTTAATCACGAACATTACAGTTACAGAGTTATTTGGTCAGCCGAAGACGAAGAGTTCGTAGGTCTGTGTGCTGAATTTCCAAGTTTGTCTTATCTAGATGAGAATCGGATTACAGCGCTTAACGGTATTACCGATTTAGTTAAAGATATTGTCATCGATATGGAAACAAACGGGGAAAAAGTTCCGACTCCAATATCTGAAAAACAATACAGCGGAAAGTTTCAAGTAAGAATCCCGCCCGAACGTCATCGTATGTTGGTGATTGAAGCAGCGGAACAAAATGTTAGCTTAAATCGATATATTGCTCACAAACTAGCTTGTTAAGCCAGATCGTTTAACATATTAGTAATTTCACCCTGATAATTTGTGATAATTATCAGGGTGTTAAAGTTACTATGTCTCGATAAATTTTATGCTTCCCTGACATTGCTATCAGTCAAGTCTACCATTAATGATAGCGATCGCGCCACACCAAACTATTAGAAAATACAATCACGCCTACTTTACAATCTAAGGATATCTTTCAGCAATTGTTGATCAATATGGTTGTTACTGCCAAACAATTTACTACTGATACTTGGATCGATGGGACTTGGAATGAATATTTAAAAAATATTGAGCATCCTGATTGTGCCAAGGCAAAAGGCTATTATCACGATGGTAAATACAGAATTGAAATGACACCTATTGGTAACGACTATGCTAAGGCTCATGCCAATATCCATACTGCAACTAGCCTGTATGCAATTGTCAACCATATTGATATCGATATTCGTGATAACTGTAGCTATCGCAAAACAGGAATTAAAGAATTTCAACCTGATTTATCTTTGTATCTGGGAGATAAGGCTAAAGCTATACCCTGGGGAGTAGGAGTTATTGATCTAGATCAGTATCCGACACCAGACTTAGTAATTGAGGTTGCCAATACATCTTTATCTGATGATTTGGGAGAAAAAAGACTACTCTACGAAGATCTGCAACTAGCCGAATACTGGGTGGTTGATGTGCCTAATGTTAGACTAATTGCTTTTGTCATTGAAAATGATGGTAGTAGAAGAATTAGTGAATCACAAGTATTAACAGGATTAAAAACCCAGATCTTAACTGAAGCATTCCAACGTAGCCGAACTAGCAATCATACAGA
>JBCCDL010000857.1:0-2856 GCA_039030815.1 Cyanobacteria bacterium P01_A01_bin.83
AGTGCCTGCAACACCGCCCAAGGAGATAATGAGGCGATTCTGGGTTTGGCTGGGGTAGCAGTAAGAGCTGGCGCTCGTAGCACCATTGCTACCCTATGGGGCGCTAACGATGAGGCAACGGCTAATCTGATGGGTAAGTTTTATAGTAATTTAGCTAACGATACTCAAATTAGTAAAGCCAGAGCATTACGCCAAGCGCAGCTAGAGTTATTGGCTGAATCTGATTCTCAATATCGTCATCCTTATTACTGGGCTCCTTTTGTGTTGATTGGTAACTGGCTCTAAACAATGAACAATGAACAATGAACAGTGAGCAATAATTAATAATTTCTTAGGTTGAACTCAGGTTAATTAGCAAAAAGCACACTACAATGACTCGAAAGAGATTTAGGTGTGTTTGAGGAGATAAAACATGGCAGTTCAACTTCAACAAGCGATCGCAGTAGGAAAGTATCTTGTTAGCCAGCGGTTAATGGGTAACAAGCGCTTTCCTTTGGTATTAATGTTAGAACCACTGTTTCGCTGTAATTTAGCCTGTTCTGGCTGTGGTAAGATTCAGCACCCTCCAGAAATATTAAAGCAACACTTGACCCCCGAAGAGTGTTTTGCGGCGGCAGAAGAATGCGGCGCTCCAGTAGTCTCAATTCCTGGAGGGGAACCCTTGTTACACCCCCAAATCGAGCAGATTGTTGAGGGGCTGATTCAGCGGAAGAAATTTATTTATCTCTGTACAAACGGCTTATTGCTGGAAAAAAGCCTCAGTAAGTTTAAACCGTCACCTTATCTTACTTTTAGCGTTCATTTAGACGGGTTAAGAGAACAGCATGACCAGTGTGTTGACCGCCAAGGAGTATTTGATAAAGCGATCGCGGCAATCAAAGCGGCAAAACAACAGGGATTTCGGGTAACTACTAATACAACTGTATTTGAAGGGGCAGATCCCAACCAAATGCAGGAGTTCTTTGATTATCTAGAGACCCTTAATTTAGATGGCATGATGGTCTCTCCTGGCTATAGCTATGAATGGGCGCCCGATCAGGAAAATTTCTTAAAGCGGGAGCAAACTAAAGCCTTGTTTAAAGAGATTTTAGCTCCTTGGAAATCTGGTCGTAAAAAGTGGAATTTTAATCACAATCCTCTATTTCTAGAGTTTTTGATGGGAGATAAGGACTTTGACTGTACTCCTTGGGGCAGTCCTAGTTACAGCGTTTTAGGTTGGCAAAAACCATGTTATTTACTCAACGAAGGTCATTTCTCTAGCTACAAAGAGCTGATCGATCAAACTCAATGGAGCAATTACGGCAAGGAAAGTGGCAATCCTCAATGCCAAGACTGTATGGTGCATTGTGGTTATGAACCCACTGCCGCTACTGCCGCCATGCAGCCCGAAAATATGGGTAAAGCCATCGGCGCTTTATTCGGTGGCTAGCAATATCGTCATCTGTAAAAAAATAAAAAACCGACTAACGCAGATATTGCTTAGTCGGCATAATAATGATTAGAGCTTTGTGGTTTAGCTTTCTTTGTTGAAATATTTTTGTGCTTGCGCTAAAGCGGCACTACCAATGTTAAATATAGCCCAACTAGCCGCAATCGCCAGAGGTGCTACTACTACTATTACACGCCAATCCATAATTCTATCTCCGTTACAGCTATTAATTTATTTAAAAGGTTTATTAATGCAAAACCGTATCTATCCATAATCAAATGTACCAGCTTTCTTAAACTTTTTTGCAGATTTTTCTTAGCCATCTCTGAAGCCTGGCATTAAATTATGGTAAAAGAGTAAGGATGTTAAGGCGATCGCCCATAGCATTTAATCTGACTTAAATTTAAAATCAACAACGTTAAGATTAATGGGTGTGATACTAGCAGTTATTCATACTTGATGCTAAATTCACCATGTCGGCATTAATTTAACTATAGGAAGCAAGATTATGGTTAGCCAAATTTCTAATTCAGAAGTAGATACAGCTCAGGCAGTAGAAGAATTAATTGAAGAAAATTCAACTCACACCGAAGTGATCGAAACCGTAATTTCTAGTCTCGACCAGGATGACACTGCCATGGTTAGTCATACCGATGAGGGTAGCTTATGGAAGTTTCAATATGGCAGTGTGGAAGTCTTTGTACAGTTGACTGGAGAAAGCGACGATGATCTACTCACTGTCTGGTCAAGCTTATTACAGCTACCTGCTAAGGATGAACCTGGATTGATGCGCCGTCTATTAGAAATGAACTGGACTGGTACTTTTGAGACCTGCTATAGCATTCATGACAACAAAGTAATGATCTCGGCACAGCGCACCGTAGCTGATATGTATCCTGGAGAAATTTCGCGCCTGATCACCTTGGTTGCTAATTTGGCTGATGATAATGATGATGCTTTGCAAGAGGAATTTGGGGGGTCTTGAATCAGCAGACCAAATTAATGAACCACTGGCGCTATATTCCCACCATTGCCGCATCAGGCAAGATGCAGATGGCAATTGATCGCTATTTGTTAGAGCAACATCGCCAAGGTAAACATCCGCCGACACTACGATTTTATACTTGGCTACCTGTAGCAATCTCGTTAGGCTATCATCAACATGATTATCCCCAAGGTTGGCATAATTTGACATGGCAAGGTCAAGCTTTAGATATTGTACGTCGACCTACAGGGGGTAGAGCTGTATTGCACCAGGGAGATCTCACCTATGCCATTGTGACTTCGATTCCTCCTGGAAAACGCCTTGAAGTATATAGACAAATATGTCAATTTTTAATTGATGGCTGGCGATCGCTTGGTATTAATTTAAACTACGGTACAGCAACCAAAGAGTATGCTCAACATTCTAACTGTTTTACTACTGC
>JBCCDL010000858.1:0-2854 GCA_039030815.1 Cyanobacteria bacterium P01_A01_bin.83
CGCTAGCTTGAGTTGTCGAGATTGTTGGTTGGTCTTAAACTGTCTTGAATACAGACGTTGATAAATAGTTCCTGATTGCAGCAGTTGTTCGTGAGTACCTCTTTCTTTGATTCTGCCTTGATGGAAAACCATAATCTGATCAGCTTGTCGAACCAAATTTAATTGTTTGGTCATGATTACTGCGGTTTTTCCACGACACAAATTATTTAAAACAAAAGACAAAGATTCTGAAGAAGTAACATTATAATCATGGGCAATAATCGGCTCATGTATGATTACAACTTCAGGGTTTCGCAAAAAAGCTCTGGCAATACTGATTCCTTGCTTTTGCTCATCAGAAAGAATAACTCCTCTACCAACTTGAGTGGCAAATCCAGCAGGTAGTGCCTTAATAAACTGATAGATTTGAGCCTTTTTAGCAGCATTAATTAAATCCCCTTGACTAACATTGTCGATACCATAACTAATGTTGTATGCTAAAGAGTTATTAAAGAGAAAAGGATTATGACTAACAATAGCGATCGCTTTTCTCAGACTAGGTAAATTGTATTGTGCAAGTTCTTTGTCATCCCACAAAATCTTGCCTTCAATTGGCTCATATAGTCGGATTAATAAATCAGCAATAATTGAGCGTTCTACTTTGGAAAAGCTAATTAGAGCAGTGGTTTTTCCTTGAGGAATCGCAAAGCAAATTTTATCTAGAATTATGCGAGCATGTTGGGGATAGGCAAATGTGACGGCTTCAAATTTGATACCTGTTTGTAACTTAGAGAACTTAATTGTACCAGAGTTAGCAATTGGTTTATTTGATTCACTGAGAAAGCTAGTAATTATTCCTACACTAGAATAAGCATTCAGGTATTGTAATCTAGCAGAGTTAAACTGACCGACAAAAGTTAGTAAACGCCATAAAACAGCTAGATATATCCATAAAAGAGGAGTAATTTCCAGGGCTGAGGGGATTAATACGTAATAGCTAACAATGAAGAATGTTAGTAGCGTGAAACTAATTTCAGTAATAGGCTTGATACTTGCTGCAATCAATTGAGTATTGAGCTGAGATTGAGATTTTTGATGCAGAGAACTAGTGATTTTTTGCACTGCGGCAAATTCATTAGCAACTGTTTTGATCAAATTAATACCTGATAAAAACTCTACTAATTGAAAGTTATATATCTGTATCTTTTCCGAGGCTAAATATTTGCGTCTTTTGACCTGAGATGTTAACCAAAAATTGAGCCAAATGAGCAAGCTAGTCAAGCTTAATGAGATTAAAGTTAATTGCCATGAAATAATTAGCAATACTACCATAAGCATCAGCATAATTACAGAAATAACTAGTATTTTTTGAATACCTTTAGCTGCTAAAACTACTCGCTCTATTTCGCGATTGAGCTTAGAACAAATGTCGTTAACTTTGTTTTTGTGATAGCAATCTACATTTAACCTGCTTAGTAAATCAATTCCTTTTGTTTTTAAATGGGTGCTTAAATGTTGAGCATGATAAAAATTTATAATGCTGTTACTATAATCTATAATATTTTTAAAAATAATAATTAATAGCAGACTAGATAATGTAATCAAGAGCTGTAATTCAGCTTGATCATGATTCATCCAAGAGATAAAAATATTAAGACAACTAAATTTAGCCGAGAAAAATAATTGCTCTTGTTGTCCTAAAATAGTGTAACAAACTGGTATTAATAAAATTGTTGCCAATAAATTTAAAATAGTAGCGCTTAAGCTAAAAAACAAAGAAACAACTATATATATTGGCTTCAACTTAATTAGAGCAAACAAAAACTTAGTGGTTGAGGGATTAAACATATTTATACCAAGTTACAAATAAATGTTGATAAGCTATAAGCCAAAAATCATGCTGCCCACAGCCACCAAGAATTTTTCTGTTAGATTGAAAATAACCTCAGAAATTTAAGATAGGCGATCGCTAAATTCCGTGGCAAAACACGGCAATTTACAGCAAAATAACCCAAATAAAAGCCATGTCGCTATTATTCCTATATATGATGGAATAAAAGATCTCTCAACGTCGAGTGTATAATCCTCAGAAACTAAATCCAAAATGGAAATTAAACGTATTCCTGTTCTAACAGATAACTATATTTTTGTATTAATAGATCTTGAGCAAAAGCTTGCCGCAGTAGTCGATCCAGCAGTAGCCAGACCAGTACTAGAATATTTAGAGCAAATTGATGCCCAATTAATTGCCATTTTTAATACCCACCATCACTCGGATCATGTGGGCGGAAACAGGCAGCTTATAGAACATTTTCCTGAAGCTACGGTCTACGGTGGAATTGAAGATCACGGTAGAATTCCTCATCAGCAAGTTTATCTACAGGATGGAGATACAGTAGAATTTGCCCAGCGAACAGGTGAGGTATTTTTTGTGCCAGGACACACTCGGGCACACATTGCCTATTATTTTCCTCCGATAACGAGCGAACCAGGAGAACTATTCTGTGGTGATACGGTTTTTGCTGGTGGCTGCGGCAGATTGTTTGAGGGCACTCCAGCTCAGATGGTAGAATCGATCGCCAAATTACGTGAACTTCCTGACCAGACTCGTTTATGGTGCGCTCATGAGTATACTTTGAATAATCTTAAATTTGCCCTCACGGTGGAGGTTGACAATGCAGATTTGCAAAAGCGATATCAGCAAGTTAAACAGGCTCGCAGTCGCGGGGAAGCTACCGTCCCTTCTTGGTTAGGAATAGAAAAGCAAACCAATCCTTTTTTGCGTTGGGATACCCCTGCTGTCCAGAAGGCTGCGGGTATCAAAGAGCCAGCAAGGGTCTTTGGTCGCATTCGCGGTCAGAAAGATCAATTTTAA
>JBCCDL010000859.1:0-2845 GCA_039030815.1 Cyanobacteria bacterium P01_A01_bin.83
ATTGCTAAAGATTGCTAAAAATAACCTTAAGCATTAGTCATAGTAACTCCACAAATTTTAAGATATTTAAAGGTACTATTGATCATTAACTATGACCGATACTGGTTTAGAGAAACTCTTACATCGTTTAGCTGATAATCTCGCTGAAGATAAATTAGTTCAAAAGGTAACTGATGACCTGAGAAAGAAATTACAGGTTGATCGCGTAGTCCTGTACTATTTTTATCGTCACTGGGAGGGTAGAGTTACCTTTGAATCCCTAAGCTCTATTAAATATTCAATCTTAGGCTCTACAGGACCCGATGAATGTTTTAATGGTGAATATGCCACGCTTTATCAAAACGGCAGAGTAAATGCGATCGCAAATATTGAAACTGCCCCTATTGCTGAATGTCATCGAGATTTTTTACAGCAGATAGAGGTAAAAGCTAATCTGGTTGTCCCAGTTTTACCGCCTACAGGACTATGGGGCTTGTTAGTTGCCCATCACTGTCAAAGCCCTGTAGTTTGGTCTCAAGAACAGATGGATGCAATGGTAGAAGGTGCTGCTACTCTGGCACAATCTCCAGCAATTCGCGCCAATGGTTAAAAATATCAAAAAAAGGTTTTAAAATCCTACACCATTAGCATCAACGCCAATTAACTGGTCTAACTCGCTCTCAGATAGAGGATCGCCACCCAAGTTTTCATACTGCTGAACCGCTGCCCCAGCAAATGGCGCATTATAACTAGTTCCCACCTCATTAGTTACCCAATCATTACGACGATCATTGTAGGAGAAGTCATCTGCTGATTCAGGACCACCAACTACAGCGCCATAGAGAATATGGTCGTTAACCTGAGAACTGCCATCTAAAGGTGCTGAACCCGCAGAACCTCGATGATGAGTACGCTCAGGATACTTATCACCAAAGCCAACTACATAACTCAAGTTAGCAGGGTTATCCCCCAGTACGTAATCCACCTGATTGTTAGCAAAATCGCTGTATCCTGAATTAGCCTCGACATGATCGTTATACCATTCAGCAGCAAAGGCTGTGGACATGGTTACAGGCACTGATGCCCAGTTGGCGCGATGGGCAAAACCACCGTTAGTATAGTTGACGCTGCCGCCTCCCTGAACCCAGGTATCAAGCCAGCCTTTAGTCTGATTTTTAAAGAAGGGGTCGCTACTTTCTTTGGCTAACAAAGTTGCTGCACCGTAGGAATGATCGTCTGTAGCATAAGACCAGTCTCCTAATCCACCTACATTATTTTTAAAGTAGTTTTCCGCCTTACTAAGATATTTACTATCCCCAGTAGCACGGTATAGCCAAGCTCCACCGAGGGCTAACTCATCTCCATAGCCACTCCAGCTTGTGTAGAAGGGAGAAGCTTGGGGAACAGAATCGGAATACTTGCCTTTATAAGTTTCAGCAAATTCATATAGCGCTTCGGCATTTTTTAGTAACTCATCAGCATAAGCATCATCAACACCACGGAATAACATGGAAGCGGAAGCTAGTGCCGAAGCTGTTCCTGCCGCCGCGTCACTCCCTGGACGATTACGGTCAATAGCAAAAGAAGGACGCGCTGTTTTGTTGGCAATTTCTTCTGGGGGAACCCAGTGATAGTGATCGGTTTTGTCTCCCACCTGTACCCAGAGACGTTCAGTTTTGCCTGCGCTATCCATTTCGTGAGCTTTAAGAAACCAGTCGGTACCCCACTTTACTGCATCTCGTAGTTCATCAAGCTGTCCTGATTGGGCATAGGCTTGCTTGTAATCTACACCACCCCAAGCCAGCATCGTGCTGCTGAATGCCATGGGCTGAATAAATTTGATATGGTCTCCCGCATCAAAATATCCTCCTGTAAGGTCGCGACCGACATCACTACCATCTTCCGTGGTGGAATCTTGTCGCCATTCAAGACGATTATCAGCTCCTAATGCTCCTGAGCGATTGGCTTCAAGAAAGAGAAAGTTTTTCTGAAGTGCTTCTCCATAGGCAAATTTTCCTGTCTGCGCTGTCGATTGAAATGGTGTCTCAACTTCTACTTCTGAAGTTTTTGGAGTTTTCTGCTGCTTGTTGTTTAATTCATTGTCAATTGTCGGAACAATTTTTGGCTCCCCCTCAACATTTTCGCTCCCATAGTCGAACTCAGGTTTTAAAGCTTTTTTACCCTGATCGTCAATAATAAATATTGGTTTAATAGACTGACCCTGTTGCAGATTTACCTGATCGTTTTCACCCGAAATTGTATAGCTACCATCATTATTATTGATTAAATCTGCGCCATAGAATGCGGTAATTTCATAGGGAAGATTGAAATCCAACTCCCAATTATTAGCATCAGACTCTGCGGTCAAATTTAATTCTACTTTATATCCATTTTGCCAATCTTCAGAGATTGAAGAGTTGGTTATAAATTTTGCTTGATTAGTAGCCATGTTGAGTAACTTTTAAAACTATTTAAAGGTAAGGTATTAAACCAAATTGATTGGGATTTAAAAAAGTCGGCTCATGAATAATGAAATGATCATGATTAACTTAATTACCTTTATAAAAGCTTTACAATAGCTTTACAGTGACTTCATAAGCTGTAATATGCTGATCCCGATCACACATGAAATCCTGGTTGACTGACAAAAGACTAAAAGTTATCTTCGATTTATGAATTGGCAAGCGCAACGAGCTATGAAAAGGTTATTTGAAACAGGAAAACTAACCGTAATTATCCACGACAAAGGGCTTGCCCGCATGTATGCTTCAATTCATCGTTCAAACTTAGCCAAAAAACAGCATCAAATTTGGTCTAAACGTCGTCGTCGCAGGGCGTTAGCCCAGATCGTCGTAAGACGACTGGC
>JBCCDL010000860.1:0-2832 GCA_039030815.1 Cyanobacteria bacterium P01_A01_bin.83
ATCTAGTCCCTGAACCACCAGCCATTAGTACTGCTCGCATCATAACCTCCAAAATTGTTAATCAATCTTATAGTTGCTTTATATCTATTTTGTATCTTATTATCCCGAGGGAGGATTATCGGCTTATTTGTTCCTTCTCTCTATATAGTTTCCAGAATCAAACTAAACGAGCAGAAGATTTAGCAATTGTTAGAATAGAACAGATGATGGTTTATTTAGTTAGCAAGGGTAGACATGCCACAGTTTATTGGTTTTGCTTTGTTGGTTGTATATATTGGTGGAATTTGGAAGTTTTTATCAGGCTACCGTCGCACTAACTTCAATTCTAGTTTACCGAGACGTATCACTCTATCTCTGCTATGGCCAGTATTGTTAATAAGTAATAAATCTTATCGTCGTAATTTTCGTAAAGCTTTAAAAGGAAAGTAAACAGCTATCTTCATGTATTTGATCTCTAAGTCTGTCACCATGTTCGATGGCGGGTAAAGTCTGGCTAATTGGCGGTACTAGCGATAGTAAAATCATTGCTGAGATATTGATGAGAGCAGATATTCATCTGGTGGTCAGCGTGACCACGGAAACTGCCCGCACTTTATATCCTGCTGGGACAGAGGTGCTGGTTGGCACCATGGAATTATCCGCCATGAAAACCTTCTGTGTTCAAAACGCAATTGCAACAGTTATTGATGCCTCTCACCCCTATGCAACTGCTGTTTCCCGTCAGGCGATCGCCACAGCGACTCAGTTAAATCTACCTTATCTACGTTACGAAAGAAACAACTTTAAGCCAGATTCAACCGTTGATAAGCGAAGTGAGATTATAGAATTAGATAGCTTTGAAGATCTTTTAGCAGGAAATTATCTAAGGGGGCAAAGAGTATTTTTAACCGTAGGCTGCAAGATTTTGCCCCAGTTTCAATCATGGCAGTCCAGAGCAACTCTTTATGCTAGGGTGCTGCCTAAAGTAGCATCTCTAGAAACTGCTTTGGCAGCAGGATTTACTAGCGATCGCCTGATCGCTATGCGACCCCCAATAAGTAGGGAGATGGAAACGGCTTTATGGCAACAGTGGCGGATATCTTTGGTAGTAACTAAAGCTTCAGGCGCACCAGGGGGAGAGGATGTTAAATATCAAGTTGCAGCTAATTTAGGAATTCCCTTAATTGTAGTGCAGCGTCCTCAAATTCGTTATCCGCACCAGACTTCAAACTTATCAGAAATTGTCGCTTTTTGTCTTTGAAACAAGCAAAATCATCACAGTTTATTTATTCTCAGTAGATCGAAAAACTACAAAAGAATAAAGTTTCTGACTTTTGACTTTAATCTAAAACGACATCGTATGATTTTTTTGTACTAGTATGGGATTTATACAACGCTACCGTATAATATTTTTGTACTGAAGTAAAAGCTTTTGCACCTGTAATATCCAATACTTTTGTACTAAGTAAAAACAGAAGACGATTTTTTTTCGATCTACTGATTCTGATTAATTTCAAAATATTTCAATGACTGCAAACCGATACACTTATAGACAGTCTTTTTAATGTACGTTAAGCTTAACGTACGATAAATTTAACGTACATCGCTATGAAAGCTAATCCAGGTGGAATAGTTGCTCCTGATGAAGTTATTGGCAGGGATTTATTGATCAAGGAACTTTGGGAGAGACTGAAACAGCAAAGTTTAATTATTAGTGCCGAAAGGCGCATGGGTAAAACAAGCGTTATCAGAAAGATGGAAGCTGAACCAGCAGCAGATCAGTTAACCATTTATCGAGATCTAGAAGGAATTGAATCTGCTGTAGAGTTTGTGGAAGCGGTTTGGCAGGAAGTAGAAGAGTATTTGAGTAGATCTCAAAAAACTACAGCAGGAGTACGCAAGTTTTGAAATCAAATTAGCGGATTAGAAATTAACGGCATCAAAATACCTCAAGTTGCTGCTACCCAGTGGAAAAAGTTGCTGACTAAAATAATTGAGGATTTAGTTAAAAATCAGGATACTCAGGTAGTTTTGCTATGGGATGAAATGCCCTTTATGCTTGATAAAATTGCAGCCAGTGATGCTAAAGATGCTATGGAAATACTTAACGTATTGCGATCGCTTAGGCAAACATACTCATCGGTGCGGATGGTGTTTACAGGATCGATTGGCTTGCATCATGTTATTGGCAAACTGAAAACCCAGGGTTATAGTAATGAGCCAACCAACGATATGTATACTGTTGATATCAAGCCGTTAACCTTAGCTGATGCCACCAAACTCAGTGAGTCGCTGCTGCGGGGAGAAAATCTAACTACAGTCGTATGCGAACCTGTAGCCGAAGAAATTGCTAAGACGTTTGGCTGTATTCCGTTTTATATTCATCATCTGATTAGCAGCTTCAAGTTTACTCAAGATGAGATTAGTAAACAAACTGATATCTTGTTCAATAACATAATTAGCGATCGCTTTTTCTGAATATCCTTCGATCACAGAACAAAACTGATTCTGCTTTTGAATTGGTGGCAAACCAGGCGCCATAACGATAGGTATTTTCCGCAAAAGCCGAGCCATCACTACAAAGTAAAATTTTTTTCATGATTGAATGTATTAGTTACGTCTAATGTGAATTAGAATGCTTACGGGGTGACAAGACATCTGAAAGTTAGTCACAGCCTGGGATAGAAAAAAAAGAATTGCCCAAGAATTGAAGTTAAAAATAAAAATGATAATCATATGATGAATATAAAACGGAATACAGCCAAACGTCTTAGCAATTTCTTCGGCTACAGGTTCGCATACGACTGTAGTTAGATTTTCTCCCCGCAGCAGCGACTCACTGAGTTTGGTGGC
>JBCCDL010000861.1:0-2831 GCA_039030815.1 Cyanobacteria bacterium P01_A01_bin.83
GGCTACCAAGATGCAGCAGGATTACTCAATCATTTAGACAACGTCAAAGCAATCTTAGATGAAGCATTAACAATTTCTCAGCTTATTCGCCTGGAAATTCATGCTCCTGAAACAGAATTAGCAACCCTAAAAGAGCATCTAGCTCATTTGGAGCCTCAGTTTTTTTGTCTGGAATATGGTTTTCGCGTTTAAATACGGTCGAACAACAGGGCGGTTTAGCGAACCTCACTCAGGCGATCGCTTTAATACCCTCCATATCTAATCTTTCAGATTTACCAAAAATTTTGTTTAAAACTACCAGGATGCTTTTTTACCAGGTTAGTGAACCAGATCGATAATCAAATATAGTTAAAAGGAAAGATATAGCAAAATAACATAATGAGAAATAGTTTTTTTGATTATTCACTAGATAAAAGGACTATTAAAAAAAGAATTCGGAGATTGAGTAAAGCCAAAATCGGGTTTTATAGCGTTGGTTTATATCCAGCTTCCTTGGCGTACAATTCAGCAATGCAAAAAAGTGAAAAGTCACTTTTGCTGGCTCCTCGTCCTGGTCGAGATTTGCTAGGAGCTTTTTCCCAGGATGAAATCAGAGGTATGGATCCCAGGCATGTAGTTAAAATGCAGCGCATGGCATTTCATAAAGAAGGGGAAGAATCCATTGCCAACGATTTAGAGTACTTAATTGCCAAATGTGATCTAGTGCTTCTAACTGCCAACAGTAAATATATTGAGCAAGATTTGACAGAAGCTTGCAAAATTCGGGAGCGAATTAATCGTCAAAATGTAGTTTTAGCTTGCCTTGCAGGTTCGTTTAACCATGATGATGAGCAAAACAATTCTTACGTACTCTGTGAAAAAATTCCCAATTTAGCTTTCTTTTCTGGTTTTCATCGACATGGAGCGTTACGCTCACCAGTTGATAGTTTTACTGCCAACTTCTGCCATCCCAATGCCTTAACTGCATTGATTGGAGCGCAGATCCTCAACAAACTTTCCCCCAATATTCAAGTTTCTCCAGGGATTCATAACGTTGAAGCTCAGTACATCAAAGCTGCGAAGAATATGGCATCAATTTTTGCAGGGTTTGGCTACACGTATCACAAACAAAATACAGGGATTTTACCCACATTATTAACTTTGCTACTCAATCAATGTCTTGACCAAGCAGCAAGCGTTTCGATGATACGGCGAGATCGCCATCGACTCTATAATCATCAGCCGATTGCTCTAACGGAATTGGGCTATGCGGTGCCGAGAATTGAGGCGACTTTAAACAAAGGGGGATTTACGGAAAAGGTGCGAGATCATACTTTTTCTCAGTTAACGGCGATCGTTGCCGACGTTAGGGGTAGTATGATGCTTCCTGTTTCAGGTAAACCCACCAGGAATTTTCAAGCAGGACAGGCATTAGCCAATGGCATGATCGAGCATGGTCGCTGTCCAATTACTATTGAGGAGTTTCAACAGTGGTGTGAAGGGGCAGGATTAAATAAAGGATCTTTAGAAGGCTTAAAAGCGCTGCGCTATTGGTTACAGATCGAAGAGAAGTATTCGATTCAGAGTCATGACGCTTCAATGGTCAATCTACTTTACAAGGGATTATATGGTAGCGAAGCCGAAAAAACTGTTGCTTTTGAGGTAATGACCGAAAGTCGAGAATTATCCAATTATTGTCAAGAATCAGTGAGACACTCTAACAGTCGAAAATACGCCGATGCACTAAACAATGTCGAACATTCTGATGCTTTGGAACTAATATCCAACACTGTTGTGGCAGAAAACGCGCGCAAAGCTATCTATGATGACGATTACTGGGAAGAAAGAGCAGTTCAACCTGATGATCCAGCATATTTACAGGTTATAGACTGTATTGAACAAGAAGTGTCATAGTTAACCTTAGTTCGGGATCAGAAGATTTGTCTATGAGGGTAGCCTTTAGCCCCACAACGCTCTGCGTTGAAGCGACGCTAGTACGAATGCTTCGCATTCGGGTCCGCAAAGCGGACGATGGCGCTACGCGCCGTTCTTGGGCGCATACGCCCTGCGCTCTTAGCTTTAAGAAAAACAACGAGATTTAAAGTTCCTACGCTATGTGAGGAGTCAAATCAATTTAGAAAACTTATTGATGGGGATACTTTAAGGTTTTCTAATTCACACTAGAGGTAAAAAGCTAATAGCTAAAATTAGTCAATCAACAGCGTAGTTTATTCAACTGAAAACTATCGTAAGTATGCCGCCTAATTCTAGTTCAAAACCAGTCTTGGTTATCTGAATCAGATTTTTTAGTCTTAAAGCCAAAACTTTCAATTTCATCAATGGTTGAACTAGGTGGCAACGAATCTATTTCAACCTGATTAGACCAATCAGCAAAGCTATGGATTAGTTCTTGGCTGGCTGCTGCTACTTTAGCCGCTTGCTGGAGAGTAAGATCGAGGTCTTCTATTGCACGCTGAGAAATCTTTTGTGATAAAGAAGAAGGAACTGCTTGATGCTCCCCTTCAGATGAGGTCAGGCTGTTTTTAGTTACGGTAGCGATTCGCTGTTGTATTTGAAACTGTTCTATTTGGCTGCAAGACTGATTAAGAAAGGGACTATTCACTAAAGTTTTCCCTTTTATATTTAAACAGATAGAAGTAGCCTGAGAGTACTTTGCAGATGCCAGCCATAACCAACTATTTTGCTGTTGATGGTTGGGCCAGACAAAAGTTTTTTGGGGATAGTTTGCTAGCTCATTAAGGGTAGGAATTTGATGGCTTTCTGGTGCGACAATCGCATTTTGAGAAAAGGATACTGGCTGATAAGAACTCAAGCGAGCTGGTGTACTGTGA
>JBCCDL010000862.1:0-2826 GCA_039030815.1 Cyanobacteria bacterium P01_A01_bin.83
GCTCTTTCTAATGCCTCCAAATTCTCTTGCATAGCTTGAAAATAATATTGTGGATCGGTTTCTCCCGACTCTAAAGGATCGATCGCTTCTAAGGGTAGATTTAAGTCACTGGATATCTGTTGAATGCGTTTATCTTCAATTCCTGGTTCGGTAAGTAAGGCTTTAACTTGATATTGCTCGGCTGTTTGTTGTACTCGCTGGATGTCTTGGGGAGTAATGCTATCTTCGGGAATTTCTACGATTGCTTCCTGTTGCAGTCCGTAGCGTTGTGCTAAGTAAGGGAAAGCATCATGAAAAGTTATAAAATTGCAACCTGCAAGGGGTGCTAATCGTTGTTGAAATTCATTATCTAGCTGTTGTAGTTGCTGAATGTAAGCCTCGGCATTGGTACGGTAGTTATCTGCATTATTGGGGTCAATTTCAATTAAACCATCTCTAATAGTCGCTACCTGTTGTTGTGCCATCACAGGATCTAACCAAACGTGAGGATTTCCCCCTTCATGGTGATGTCCGTGTCCGTGTTCTTCCCCTTCGTGTTCGTTGTGTTCCCCTTCAATTACTTCAATCCCCTCACTAGCCGTAATTTGCTGAAGATTGGAGTTCCCTGCATTGGCTACTAAACCCGATAAAAACTCTTCGATACCCAACCCGTTTTCTACCAACACATCTGCATCCGCTAACAGTTTGGCATCGTCTGGGGTGGCTTGATAGTCATGTACCTCCATGCCTGGAGAAATTAAAATATCCACTTCTCCCGTATCTCCTACTACAGCTTTGGTAAATAGATGAATTGGTAAAAAAGTTGAGACAATTTTAGGACGGTCATTGTTTTGGGCTGTGGTTGCTGTACTAAAAGCGGTCACACTCAAACAGGTGAAGCTGCTAATTAGAGAGCATTTTAAGAACTTGATTTTAGATATTTTGAATAAATGGGAAGACATATTATGACGATTAGTATGGTAAAATGATAATCATTATCATACGCTAAAATGAAAAATTTGTGGTCGCTATAAATAGATTCACGAAGTCGTGATGTCAGCCCCGACATGTGGCAACGTTCTCAACTATGCGCCTTTGCTTTCAAGGTGGGATCTCTGTGACTTGCTCCCCTTCTAAACGGACAGTGAACCTGCGTTCACTTCGTTAAAACTCAAAATAATAATTCTAAATTAATCCCTGCCCGACTATCAGTATCTTCAATCGAGTTTTGCCACTCCAAATCAGTAGATAATCGCAATTGACTAGTAACTGCATAACCCACAGCTAAAGCAGTTATTCCTACCTCTTCACTGCTTCCAGGAGAAATAAAGCTTTGAGAGATTGATATATCCCCTGCACCCGTGCGAGAGAAAACTAGCATTAGTCTTAAACCCAGGTGCAAACCATCGGTATTAAAGTCATTACTTTGTACGTAACGATAGCCCACTAAGGGAGCAAAATTAACATAGTTACCCAAGGGTAATAAAAAATAGTGTACATCAGCACCCACCGCATTGCGATCGCCGTTAAATGCAGTCTGGTAATCAATGCTGATAGTTAAACCTGTACGCTTAATAAAAATATCCTCTACCCCAAGATTAATTCCAGCAGCGTCATCGGTAGAAGGAAAGGTCGTAAACCCCAGGCGTAAACGAGTCACAAAGCTAGGGTCGTGTTTAATGTCCTCTAAAATATCGGGAACTTCTTTAAGCCAGCGTTGCAGGGCTGGGCTTTCTTCAATTACATGTTGCGGCAGATTCAAGCGCTGATTAACCGTATCTGTAGCATCTGTTGACTTAATTTCGACCTCTTGGGCATTTACACTTAGGTTGGCAAAACTCATCAAAGCAATTTGCCAACCTAAATAGATAGATAATAGCTTCCAGAAATTATTCGCGATCAAAAATTTACCCTGAATTTTTCATAGCCCATCTATCTTAAATTACTTCTGCTTATTTATCTTCAGGACTAAACTCTAGAGATACGCCGTTCATACAGTAGCGTTGTCCCGTAGGCTTTGGTCCATCTCCAAAAACGTGACCAAGATGACCACCACAACGACTACAGTGTACTTCGGTGCGGGTCATAAATAAAGAACGGTCTACTGTAGTATCAATTGCGCCTTCTATAGGCTGATAAAAGCTAGGCCATCCTGTGCCACTATCAAATTTGGTTTCTGAAGTAAATAAAGGTTGTCCGCAACCAGCACAAAGATACGTCCCTTCGTCATAATTTTTGTCTAAAGGGCTAGTACCAGCTCTTTCGGTACCGTGTTTCCTTAGTACTCGATATTGTTCAGGAGTTAACACTTCTTGCCACTCCTGTTCTGTTTTTTGGATTGCGTATTGATTTTTGGAAATTGCCATAATTATAAAAATGATTAATTGTAAAGAATTGCAAACATTATTATTATGACGTGAGAACGTAGAAAATAGGAAGGTTTTGAGGAACAAGGAACAAGGAATCAGGAACGAACAAAGGCGCATTACGCCGCATGTACGAGGAATCAAGATAGATAAAGATCAATTTTTAATAAACGAGTTCTCCAATTACCAAGTTTCTTTTAGGATGCCATTGATCGCGATTGCTGAGCTAGCCGTAGGCATCGCATTTCTGGAAATTTTTTTTAGTACATACGCTCACCTTAACAGGGGTAGAGCTAAGAGCTACGTACTAGTTCATTTGAACGAAACTAATTCACACAACGCGTTAAATATCTGGAGAATTAATCTGATCTTCTAAGGGAATCTCATATTTACTCTTAACTATTCCCGTCTCCTTCCAGGGAGGATGCCAGTAGGTTTCTTGAATTACTGTTCTTTTGCTCTCAGTCCAATTAAATTTAAC
>JBCCDL010000863.1:0-2825 GCA_039030815.1 Cyanobacteria bacterium P01_A01_bin.83
ATTTTTTTCAGTTTTCCCTCCAAGCGATCGCCTGTAAAGGGCAGCTTAATCGCAGCCATGCCGCAATTATGAACAAAAACTCCTGCACTAAGAGCAAAATTGTTGTACTCAGGAACACTGAGACAATAGACATCCTCTTGTTCTGCTGAAGGAATAACAGCCGTGACTTTATGGTTGTAGCCATGCTGATATTTACGATGATTATGAAGTCCAATCGGGCTTTTAACTGCGGAATGCTCACAGTTACCCATAAATTCTAAATTTTCTGGTCGATTATCTGCCTTATTGAAATTTTTATGATGAATAACTGTTTTTTGATCTTCAAACTTAGGGACTTTACCTAAAATTCCTGAACGAGCAATTACCCAATGTGCCTTCTGCCATCTTCCAGAATAGTTTTGTTGGATTAAAGTATATCCATCTCTATCTTGCTTGGAGTAAAAAGGCATTAAAGAATCGTTCTCTTGCAGATCACTAGCCTGGCGATAACTCCCATCTCGCAGCATAAATTTGTGGTCTGGGGTACATCTAATTTCACATTGATTGTCCAGAACAACTTTGACTAAGGCAGCATTAGTTCTGGTTTTACGAGCGATCGCTTCGGCACAGACAATTTTGCCACTGTTGGTACAGGCATAGACATAAAATGAGTCTTTTTGATTTGCCAACTCGGCAATTGAATATTTTTTACCATTCACCACAGGAATTTCTGTATCTCCTGTAAAACAACCAATATCCACTCCCACAGCAGCAGGAATTACCGCATCTTTAGTAGCAATCACGGAACCAACTAATGCCCCTTTTCCTAAATGGACATCAGGCATCAACGCCACATGTTTAAAAACAAAAGGAAGCGCGGCTACATTACTCGCCATTTCTGATTCTCGGCGATCAAGCTGATGATTTGCCCAAGATAGTACTGGCTTGCTGCTGGATAAATTTAGTTGCTCGTGAGGCATGATTAAAGATTTTTGTAATGCATGTATAGTATATCGTTTTCTAAATTGAGGTGGGGCAAGTGTTGCGATAAATTGAGCCAATAGACCTAAAATACCTAATAATAGAGCTTTTCTAAGATTTGTAAATCATCAAAAGTCGTAACCAACTATACAAGTTGAGTCCAAATTAAGCTACAACAGTCAATGTCGTTAGCGAGAGTAAGTCAAAATTCTGAATATGACTAAGAATAATAATGCGTGGTTGATTAAGATGTTTTCTCTACTGCTGATTAGTAGTTTGGTATTAGGGGGTTGCGCCACCTCAGCAACAGATATTTCACAATCATCCTCATCATCTGATAATCTGGCAACTAATCAATCACAAGTGGCGAGTGCCAAAAACAGTAATAAAATGAGTAATAATTTGCCCCAGCTTGAAGGGATGGCAAAGGTAGAATTGCAGGTTAATGGTTCTCCTATCCTGATTGAAATTAACGGTACAGATGCGCCGACAACTGCTGGTAATTTTATTGATTTAGTCGATCAAGGTGTTTATGACGGATTAGTGTTTCACCGAGTTGTTCCAGGTTTTGTCGCTCAAGGTGGAGATCCCCAGGGAAAAGACCCTAACTTTGGTGGAACTCTAGGTACAGGGGGCTTTACCGATCCTGAAACTGGAATGGAACGTCGTATTCCTTTGGAAATTAAGCTAGAAGGAGATGAAAAACCAATTTACAGCAAAGCAAAATTGGGTGGGGGTGTAGCTCTAAAACACGATCGCGGCGTGATCGCCATGGCACGCTCAATGATGCCTGATTCTGCTTCTTCTCAGTTCTATATTGCCTTAGAAGATTTACCTTCGTTAGATGGTGACTATGCCGTCTTTGGTAAGGTTTTGGAGGGAATGGATGTAGTTGATGGGATTAAACAAGGCGATCGCATTGAGACAGCTAAGGTAGTCGAAGGTGTAGACAATCTTAAGAAATAGCTGGGGTTTGATTAATAATTTTGAGTCTCTAATTTAATAGTTTTAGGCTGATCGATTATTAGTTATTTTAAAAACCTTTTAAAACCTATGGATGTGGTTGTTACTGGGATAGGATTATTATCCTGTCTCGGTTCCCTCCCCGAAACTTGGTCAAGTATTTTACAGGGAAAGTCAGGAATTAAAACTAGTAGGCTTTTTACAGGGCTTGATGCTTATCCTCTGGGAGTAATTGGCGAAAAACCTGCACAGATAGGCGATTTAACTCGCAGAATTTTAGTAGACGCTTTAGCGGATGCCGAACTAAAAAATACTCAAAGAGAATCTGGTGTGGTGATTGGCTCAAGTCGTGGCTGTCAGGCGATTTGGGAGCAACTTACATCCTCAAAAGATAGTCAGCAGTTAAATAGTTCTGATTCTTCTTGGCTAGAGACTTTACCTCATCAACCTGCACTTATTGTTGGTAAGTATCTTCAAACTACTGCTCCTGTACTAGCGCCGATGGCTGCCTGTGCCACTGGAATCTGGGCATTGAGTAGGGGCTACGAACTGATTAAAACGGGTAGGTGCCAGAGAGTTATTGTGGGTGCTGTGGAAACTCCCATTAGTCCCCTCACCTTGGCTGCTTTTGAAAGGATGGGTGCATTGGCTACAACTGGCTGCTATCCTTTTGATCGTGCTAGAGAAGGATTAGTGTTAGGGGAAGGTGGTGCGATGTTTGTGCTGGAAACAGCAGAACTTGCAACCCGTCGTCAGGCTAAGATTTATGGCATCATAAGAGGTTTTGGTTTAACCTGTGATGCTTATCATATCAGCTCCCCGCAAGCAGTCAACGGTAGTGCCGCTAGAGCGATTAAACAGTCATTAGAACGCAGTAATTTAAAAGCTAGCGCCATAGACTA
>JBCCDL010000864.1:0-2822 GCA_039030815.1 Cyanobacteria bacterium P01_A01_bin.83
CAGAAGAAATATAACTAATAATTGAATTCAAACCATTGGAAAAATTGAAGGCTCGTTTAACAACGTCTCTTAGTTTTTCAATACTAATCCACTTTTCAGAATTTACCGAAATAATGTCTTTTGAGTTACATTGACTTAGATGTTCATTGGTGTCTACTTGCACGTCATATGTTATTCGGTAGTCATGATGTTTTGCCATAATTTATTTTTCAATATTTCTGAATGATCTGTATGTTGTATAAATTGAATGTACGTTAGGTATAAGAATCAATACCAATATGACCAAATGGCTTAAACTAACATATTCTGTTTTATTGGATCGTGCTGTTGCTAACTAACCTACGGTATTTGTTGTGAGTAAGCAAATTTTATATTGTTACAGATTATCGCTCGCTTTAACTAAATCAATATGATCAAGTTTATCTTGATGTTCCATATCACTAGTTGACGTTTGCTTTAATTCAATAGTTGGTAACTGATGTTCAAATAATTGAAGAGATTGCAAGCAATTATTAATCTCACTTACTGACTGATTATAAAGCTCTATCTCTTGTTCTGTTTCTAACCTTGCTTTTTGATTTAAGGCAATTTTGGTGATCGCTTCTTGTTCTAAAGTATGTGATAAAACTTTTCTAGCTTGGGGATAGTATTGTAATATTTTGTCTGCCTGTTGTTGTGCCATCGGCAGTAAATGTGTCTTAATAGTTTGGTTGATTGTCTGACGGAAATTACGTCTAATTGTTGCAGACACTTTTGGCTCAAAATCGAGCTTTAATAGCTGACGAATAGCAGGTTCGGCTTCTACCATACTGGCACAATCATAACCTTGAGAAGTTTGTTGTAATGTCTGACGAAACTGATAGATAGAAAACGTTCCTTCATCATAAAAACGTGGGCTTTCTCTTACATAGCGATCGCATTCTGTTTTGGCTTCACTAACTAAAGCATGAATTAAATCAGTTTCTAATTGTGCTATTTGTTGTTCTATACCCGTGTCTTCCCCCAACAGGCGATCTAAGTCACGGTAGTATTGTTGTTGTCTAATGCGATCGCGTAAACGCTGACCAAAGTTTTGTACTAGTACTTGGGAGGCTGCGACTAGGGTAACTTCTAGTTCGTTAGCTAGATGGTATAAAGCCTCTACTAATACGGCAATCAAAGGTGCGGTTGCATTGCGGGGATGAGATAAGGTAGCGCGACTATAAGCACTCTGTACTGAAAAGGTTTGTAGTAATTCATCCAAACGGCTAACCATCTGCGCCCTTAGCTGGAGGAAATCGGCTTCAAATGGGGAATCTTGATTAGTTACCACAGAATTTACCTCATTTGACCAATGTTGCGCGAATTCTTTGCCGATTTCCTGTAGCTTTTGGTTGAGTAATACCAACTCCTGAGTCTTCATCGACTCTATTTCATCAGGTTGACTATCTAACTCTTGCAGTCGCTGGAGATAGTGCTGTTTTAAATTAAGACAAAGAGGTCTAAGATCTTCGGCTAGGTTAATAAATAACTGGGGGCGTTTTTCTTCTGTCAGATAGCGAGTTATGGCACTGCGAAATTCTTCAATACCGCTATCTGTAATTAATTGTTCGATCAACGGTGTACCAAATTCACTGAGGATGCGAGTATAGTTATCATTAGGGGTTTCATAACTATTGACGGATATCCTAAAGTTGGTGCGGGTAAGCTTCCCAGAAGTACAATAATTATTAAACTCGCTGACAAACTGGGGCGTTTCTTCTTCTCCCCCAACTCCCTTAACGCTATCGGCAAAAATAGAATCCAAGCCAAAGCGATCTTTACTACTGCTAGACTTGATTTGACTGCCATAAAATCCTAACAAGCCACTGGTTTTATATATTCGCTTTGTATCCTGAAACTGTGTAGCGATTAAATCATCTAAACGCTGTCTTAATTGTGAGACAAACCACGTGCGATCAATTCGGTTAAAAACATAAAAAACACGGTCACGTATTCCCAGATTAGACTTGATCTTTTCCAACAACTCGGTTTCTTCTGAAGTCATTTCTCCAGTCGCAGCAGCTTTAAGTACGCAAATTACCGCTGAAGTATCAGGATGTTCAATTTTAGAATAAGTCAGTTCAGCATCCTTTTTAACAGGGGCATCTATTCCTGGCATATCTACCAGGACGTTACCATCTTCTAGTAGGGGATGATGGCAATAATATTCCACTTTAGTTAAGACCGCGCTATTGCTTCCTCTTCTGGCATAGGTAGCGGCTTTATCTAAATTAGAGAAATTAAATTCCTCCATAGAGAAAGTATTATTCCTAGTAGCATCAATACGGTCTTGGTTATCTTGAAATCCCTGTAATAACAAACTTAAAGCATTAGCCTTCTTTGCCCTTGACGATTTACTCGCACCACCTTCAAGTTCGATAATGGCAGCACAGGCTTGATGCAGCAAATCGATTATTTCTGGTTGGGTAATATCATCTTTAGTCGATAATTCTAAATGCTGACATAAACTAAATACCTGCTGTTTAATCTCCGCCTCACTCAGAAAAGTTAGAACCACCTTGTCCGCATCGGGTTCGGCATATTCAATGTAACATTCCGTACCAGTAGCGTGTCCTTCAGCACTATAAAGCAATTCTCGTTCTAATAGTGCGTTGATTAACATTGATTTACCCGCACTAAAAGCCCCTGCAAAAACTATCTCAAACTTAGGCGCGATCGCTTTTTTCAAAGATGCTTCTACCGCTAGAGTATCTTGTGGTTCAAAATTAGGTGCTTGCCGAATTAGATCTAATATTTGGTATACATTTTGGGATAATTCCGAACACTGAGAAGGTAAAGAA
>JBCCDL010000865.1:0-2812 GCA_039030815.1 Cyanobacteria bacterium P01_A01_bin.83
ACTCTTACCTGCAATCCGAGTTAGATATGCGGCGGATACAGCTTGAATTGCTTTACCCACAATATAGGTGGCAAAGTGAAATTGCAGCGCTTTTGCTAAGATATCTAGCGCACCTTTTACTACCCCCAGGCTGACTAAAGTCTTACCTAAAGACAAAGCTAATTCTTTACCCTGTTCTAGATTGAGTTCAATATTATAAATTCTGCCAATTTCGATTACCATTTGCGCATTAACCGCTGCTGTAGCCAACATATCAACTACTGGTACTGGAGTTACTGCAATTACTCCTGCGCTAATCCACTGATAGCGCTCAATAATCTTATCTGATTCTCTCCGTCTCTGATTTTCAATAATGGTTCGCGCTTCTTCTCCTAAACGATGAGACTGAAGCAAAATATTATCGGCAATCAAATCTTCTCCCTCAGCCCGCAACACCGCTACTAATCTCTTAATTAGGGGCAAGATCTCTACAGGGGGATCAATAATTTCACCGCTAGCTAACTGAACAGGTTGAGGATTAGCACAAATTGCCGTTACGTCACTTGGGGGGATAAAAGGTTTAACTCGTTCCTTTAAGCGACCTAAAATTATTGAGCGATCTTCATCAGTATAAAGATCAATCTTATTAAACACCAATAGCGATCGCTTGCCAATTTCGGCTAAAGTTTTTAAAGGCTCGTATTCTGACTGTCGCAGGTCATTATCGACGGTAAATACTAGCAAATCTGCTTCTGTAGCTAGTTGTTTAGCTACCTTCTCCCTTTGGGTACCCGCAATTCCTGCTTCTAAAATTCCTGGAGTGTCAATAATTAAAATCTCTCGACCAACTCCCTTCAACTTCAGGCTATAGGTTTTACCTTGAGTAGTTGTTCCCATAATCGGGTTAGTTTCTCCGACAATTTCTCCTACTAAAGCGTTGACTAAAGAAGTTTTACCTGCCGATCCTGTACCAAAGATAACCACCTTAACTTCTCCTCGCTGTAAATCTGCTTCTATTTGCCGCGATTTACTCAGAAGAGCCTTTTGCGTAATCTTGTCTTGAATCTGATTAACCTGCTGTTTTAACGCCTGAAGATTTTGGGCGGCTACGGTGGTTTTTTCTTCAGGAACTCTAACTCGTGGAGGACGACGTTTACTACCCTTACGACGGGAACCTTTACGAGTATATTTATTGATGTAGTAAATATACCCCGCCATCAAAGAGCCAATCAAAACAATCACCAATAGCAAAAGCAAATTAGCCAGAATTGGCGCAGTAAAAGAAATCTGCATATAAAGGTGTGACAATGATGTCACTAACCAGATCGATAGTCCTAAGATGACGCTCAGACCAAGGAACAAAGCGACTATTCGCAACAAAGGCATGATTTAGTAAGGCAGAACAAGTGTAATCTACCCATATTAACGATTTTGAGTAGATTTGATGTACTTCAGAATATCTGTTCTAGGAAACTAAAGAGGAGATAAAAATATTTCTTTCTGATGAAAATCTTTCAATTGGTAAGGGTAACTATGTATTATGAAATAATAACTTAAGTAATTTTAATCACTTCTAATTAAAGTATGCAGTTTAGCTAAACAAAACCGAGTAAAACGGTATGATTACTCCAACGCCAGAATAACTTGAGGTGATGGCAATTAGATAATTAGGCGGATCGCCTGTAAAATCTCTAGTCTCAAAGCCAGCCTGGTAAAGCTATTGTTAACTAAATAAAATTTTCTTGCATGAAGAATAGTCAGAATAAAATAGCCTATACAACATACATCTTAATTGCTTTAAATCTATTGGTATACGGATTAGAGATTAGGTTGGGTGGAAGCCAAAATTCTTTTACACTAGAACGTCTAGGGGCATTAATTCCTGAAAGAGTTGTAGCTGGGGAATGGTGGCGCTTAATCGGCGCTAATTTTTTGCACTATGGTTCATTTCACTTGGCAACTAACATGTTGTCACTTTTTTTTGTGGGACGCTTGATCGAATTGAGTCTGGGAGCAAAATATTATCTGACGATATATTTGTTTAGTGGAGTTGGTTCAATGTTGACCTTCACTTTGCTAGCTTTTCGCCTTGGTTTAGATAATGCTTTCTTAGTGGGAGCATCTGCGGCAATTATGGGTTTGATTGGCGCAATTTTGGCTATTTCTCTACAAATTTGGCTCAAAAAAAGAACTTCAGTCACTGCTAAACGTAGATTGCAGCAAATTATCCTGATAGTTATGCTTCAGTTTATTTTTGATAACATCATTCCTCAAGTTAGTTTCCATGCTCACCTATTTGGCTTTATCATCGGCTTTGCCATTAGTAGTGTGTTGGTGTTTGTGAAATTTAATTTGAAAGATGCTTGAAACAGTCAACAGACGGATTATAAGATTGATCACCTTTGTTGTCTGTTTTTAGATCAAAGTTAACGGAATATCAGTATTGTTGAGTATCTCTTGAGATAGTAAGCTTTGAGTATTTTTGGCTAAGGTAATAGTGGTCACTTGATGTTCTTGAGCCACTTTGATTATTGATTCAGTCTTTGTGTCACTGCTGGTAATTACTTGATAGGGAATATCTGCGAGTAATTTTGCGGTAAGTAGATTTATTTTATCGATGTTGGTTTCTTTGTAATCCTGGTAAATATAAAGAATTATTGCCCTCCCATTGGTTCTGCGAGTTAAGTCTGCTACCTGAGTTAAAACTGCTATGGCACTAGAAAAACTAGTTACTACTCCCAAAATAATTGTCGGGGTAACGATATTGGTTTTGGTGGGGTCTACTGGATCTTTGGTAAGTAATTTAGGTGCAAAAGTGGGTATCGCCCAGGCA
>JBCCDL010000866.1:0-2809 GCA_039030815.1 Cyanobacteria bacterium P01_A01_bin.83
TGCGATGCTTTTGGCATGCATTACTGTTCTAATGCCACCTATGATGAAGACTTAAAGGCGATCGAAAAAGATTATCGTTTTTATTACGATTGTTTGATGGGTCCTAATGCTCGTTCTGTCTTATCGGCAATGAAGCGCATGGATAAATTAGGCGAGATTAACTTAGTAGCTAATGGTCATGGTCCTCTGTTGCGTCATAATCTCCAAGAACTACTGGAGCGCTATCGTAGCTGGAGCAAAGCTCAAACCAAGGCAGAAAAGAGCGTCGCCGTGTTCTATGTAGCTGATTATGGCTATAGCGATCGCCTGTCTCAAGCTATAGCTAAGGGGATCACTAAAACTGGGGTTGAGGTCGAGATGGTGGATCTGCGCTCGGCAGATAATACTGAAGTTCACGAGATTGTTAATCGTTCTGTCGGGCTAGTTATCGGTATGCCTCCAACAAGTAGCAAGAATCAGGAGGAAATTACTGCTAATTTGGGTACAGTGTTAGCTGCATCGAAAGACAAGCAGATAATTGGAGCATTTGAATCTTACGGAGATGATGATGAACCGATAGATCCTTTGTTAACCAAATTCCGTGAAGCAGGCTTAAAACCTGGCTTTCCTGCCATTAAAATCAAAGATGTTCCCACTGAAGCCGATTATCAGATGTGTGAGGAGTCGGGAACAGATTTAGGTCAACTGTTGACCCGTAAAGATTTAGTCAAGCAAATGAAATCCTTAGATAGCGACCTTGATAAAGCGATCGGTCGTTTGAGTGGTGGACTGTATATTATCACCGCTACTAAAGGTGATGTTAGCAGTGCTATGTTAGCTTCTTGGGTGTCTCAAGCCAGCTTTGAACCACCAGGATTAACCATTGCTGTGGCTCAAGATCGGGCAATTGAATCGTTAATGCAGGTCGGCGATCGCTTTGTCTTAAACATCCTTGAAGAAGGCAAGTATCAAAGCTTGATGAAACATTTTCTCAAGCGCTTTAAACCTGGTGCCGACCGTTTTGCAGGAGTTAACATTCAAACTGCTGCCAACGGTTCGCTGATTTTGACTGATGCCCTGGCTTATCTTGAATGCCAAGTGTCTAGTCGTATGGAATGCAGTGACCACTGGATTGTATATAGTCAAGTAAATCTGGGCAGAGTCTCTAATCCTGATGGTTTAACTGCAGTCCACCATCGTAAGGTAGGCAATCATTATTAATCTTGATTCAAAATTCACTTAATAATAAAGGTCACAGTTAACTCTGTGACCTTTTACTATTAGAAGTCGTGTTTATGTTGAATCAAGCTATCAAAATTAAAGACTTAGCAGCATTTGTCAGTATCAGCCAGTTTCATTTCAGCAGATTATTCAAGCAATCGACAGGCAAAACTCCCTATCAATACATAATGGAGCAAAGAAATAAAGAAGATAGAGCGATCGCAGATATCGCTTTAGACTGTGGTTTTAGCAGTCAGAGCCATTTGGGGAAACATTTTCGTCAACTGACAGGAATTACTCCCAAGGCTTACCGTCAAAGTTAACATCAATTTTCGTCGAACTCACATCAAGCAGGGTATGATTGAGTTTTGGTAACTTTATGTAGTTGTCTACTACTGTGAGGTGGCATAGCCAGATGATAGCTGTTATGAAAATCTTGCTGAACTTTATAGGTTAAGCGAGGAGATACTTGGCGAACTATTTGCCCCAATAAGCGATCCCCAGTGCCTTGAATCAGGCTGTGGGAAAGCTTAGTGATAAATCGCGGAAATTTTACCTTGACCTTGAGGTCTAAGTCCCACATTACTTGAGTAACAACGCTGGGAAAAACTTGCCGTTTAGAAAATAGACCGTTATTGTGATTAGATGCGGGGGTGGGATCAATAGCTTTTTCCTGCAATTTCATTGAGGCATTGTAAATAACTTCATATCCTGCCGCCTCTTCTTCTGGCAGCGGTATAGTGTGCATTAAGTAAACTCTGTCAACAGGAGGCTGAAGTATGACACCTACTTTTGGTTCAACTTCGTAACCAAATGAACCATACTTACCAACCGTCAAAATATATCCGTTCTCATTTATAGGTTCAACCTTCATCGGCTGGGCGCAACGTTCAAACCAAACATCATGAGCATTCAGATATTCAGCCACTGTATCGATATCACTGTGCATATCCATTTGCCCCTGAAAACTCACTTCAAAGGTAAATAATGTTTCTTCAAGCTTTTTGTCACAAGTAAGCTGCATAGATTCAGGTGAAGAATTGTTTACAAAGGTGTTTTGTGGATGATTAATAAGTTTGGAATGCATGTCTTTTATCAAATTAGCGTTTTAGAGCCAACCCCAACTGTTAATATGATTACAATAAAGGTGTTAATAATTAGCAAAACACCTTTTTTTAAAAGTAGGTGTGATTGAGATTTTTATGGGAGTATTTGTTGCAGGCGCTACAGGCAAAACGGGCAGACTAATTGTCAAACAGCTTACTGAGCGAGGCTTTACTGTAACGGCTTTAGTTAGGGATCTTGAAAAAGCTAAAACATTATTACCTGCTACAACTAATTTTGTAGTGGGCGATGTATTGCAGCCTTCAAGTTTTAACTCTGCTCTTACTGATTGTAGCTTTTTAATCTGTGCAACAGGTGCTAGCCCTAGTTTAGATCCATCGGGTCCATATAAAATTGATTATCAGGGAACCAAAAATTTAGTTGATGCTGCCAAAAATAATGGCATAGAACAGTTTGTCTTAGTCTCTTCTCTTTGTGTTTCTCGGTTTTTTCATCCTCTAAATCTATTTTGGCTGGTTCTTTACTGGAAAAAACAGGCTGAGAA
>JBCCDL010000867.1:0-2806 GCA_039030815.1 Cyanobacteria bacterium P01_A01_bin.83
GTTAATCCTGTTGCTCCCAGTCAGGTAGTAGGTGGCACCGTGATTCTGCCCAATAGCGATCGCAATCTGGGAGGAGTGATGGAAGTCTCATCGGATCGGCAAGCCGAGACTTTTGCTGCTCAATTCAAAACTTTAGCAGACTTGTATCAAGGTGACAGTACTCTAGAAACCCAAGGAGCAATTTTAATTGATGCCCATTATGCTGCTAGTGCGGTGGGAGTCACCTGTACTGCTCGTCCTGAAGACACAATTATTAGCGAGGAAGGTACTTTATTTATCGCCTTTACCTCTGGTACTGCTGGTGGGGATGGTAGCCCCGACAAGGCGATTTTTGTGGGACCTGGGGGAGAAACTGACTATGAATATGGTTGGATTATGAAGTTGTCAGAAGATAAGAGCGACCCCGCATCTTTGAGATTTACCTGGAGTATGTTGGCTACAGGGGGAGAAGTAGCAGCAGGAGGTGCAGGCTTTGCCAATCCTGATAACCTGACTTTAGATCGCTCAGGTAATCTGTGGATGGTTACTGATATGTCCACCAGTAAGCATAATGAAGCTGTACTCAGTAGAACAGAAAACGGTGCAGCTTTAACAGGCAGTGATTTGACTGGAGTATTTGGCAATAATTCAATGTGGTATATCCCTCTTGCTGGAAATAATGCAGGAGACATTTACCCCTTTGCTCTTGGCCCTATGGAGTGTGAATGTACTGGTTTGACCTTTGATACAGATAACAGCAGCCTATTTTTATCAATTCAACATCCTGGGGAGAAAAACGGAATTCGTCAAGATATGGCGACCCAAAGCCGAGAGTTTGAGCTACTGGCTACAGACGGTACTGCATTTAAACAGCTAAGACAAGTACCCATAGGCTCTAACTGGCCCAGTGGTCAAGCAAATCAGCCTCCTTTACCTGGGGTAGTAGCAATTCGTAAGCTTGATGGCACTCAGATAGTTTAAGAATGTCTAGTCGTTTTCTAGATTGCAAATGGTTTTAATTTAAAAAAGCGATCGCCGATAGAGATCTTTCAAAAGCTAACAGCTTTGACAATTACAGTATTAAAGATCACATGTCACAATAACAGTACAGGCAAAATCTCAGTCAAAATCGCGATCGCTATTACCATCCAACATGGCAATTAAAAGAACTCGTCACGATTCTCCTCAAACCCCCAAACAGCCCCGTAAAACCAAGATAGCCAAAGATAAGACCTACGAAGTAACCCTACTGTCTCCCCAGGCAAATAGTCAGGAGACAGAAAATAATGAAGAGAAAATCCGTCCCCAGAAGCTAGACGACTATATTGGACAAAAGGATCTTAAGGGAATTTTAAATATTGCGATCGCTGCTGCTAAAGGCAGACAGGAACCTTTGGATCACTTGTTGCTCTATGGTCCTCCAGGGTTGGGTAAAACCACCATGTCTTTGATTTTGGCGGCGGAAATGGGGGTTGACTGTAAAATCACCTCGGCACCAGCCTTAGAGCGTCCTCGGGACATTACAGGGCTGCTGGTGGGATTAAAACCAGGGGATATTATCTTTATTGATGAGATTCACCGTCTCAACCGCATGACGGAAGAATTGCTTTATCCTGCCATGGAGGATTATCGTTTGGACGTCACTATCGGCAAAGGTCAAACTGCTAAAACGCGGAGTATTCCCCTCCCTCCCTTTACCTTAGTAGGTGCTACGACTAAAGCTGGTTCCTTGTCTTCGCCATTGCGCGATCGCTTTGGTATTATTCAAAGACTACGGTTTTATGAACTAGATGAACTAACAGAAATTGTTAATCGCACCGCATCTATTATCAATATTGCGATCGCCAAAGAGGGCGCAATTGAAATTGCCCGTCGTTCCCGTGGGACACCCCGTATTGCCAATCGTTTGTTACGACGAGTACGAGATTATGTTCAGGTAAAAAAAGTAGAGACAATCACTCAAGAACTAGCAGCCGAGGCAATGGACTTATTTGATGTTGATACTCACGGCTTAGACTGGACAGATCGCCTGGTACTCAATACGATTATTGAGCAATTTAATGGGGGTCCAGTAGGCTTAGAAGCGATCGCTGCTGCCACAGGAGAAGACCGTAAAACCATTGAGGAGGTCTATGAACCATTTCTGCTGCAAAATGGTTATCTCAGCCGCACCCATCGGGGGAGAATGGCTACTGCCAAAGCCTGTCAGCATTTGGGTTATCAAGCTGATGAACCGAAACAAACGGAATTGTTTTGATTAACCGACATTATGTATAGCCATACAAAATTAGATTAGGACATTTAATAACTGATGTTACGCACTAATTAATCTGTGAAGGCTGGGTAAGGGGTAAAGGGTAAAGGATTAATTGATCTGCTTTCATACTTGCTTTAAACTACCATTTGATCGCTATTTTGCGTAAGGTCAGTTAATAAAATCAAGTTGGTAAGACGTTGTTGATTGCCTTGGCTTCCTTCTAGGTTATAACCACCACTCTTACAGTCACCAAACATTGCTTCTATTGCTCCACTTTTTGTTGCCTCATAGAGTCAAGGAATGAGTATCGACAAACAAAAACCAATAGTTGATTACTGTTTTTAATTCCTCGTTCCTCATTCCTCGTTCCTCGTTCATCATTCCTCATTCCTCGTTCCTCATTCTGGATCTACCCAGCGCTCATCAGCTTTAATCAAATTAATTAATTCTTCTACTCCTTGTTCTTCAGGAACTTTCTTAATCTCTTCGCGACCACGATAAAGAGAGATATAGCCAGGTTGTTTACCGACATAACCATAGTCGGCATCTGCCATTTCCCCTGGACCATTA
>JBCCDL010000868.1:0-2803 GCA_039030815.1 Cyanobacteria bacterium P01_A01_bin.83
AGGGTAGGTATTAACTGTCCCAACCCAATCTTGTATTGCTATATGATACTTTAAAGCATAACTCAGCTACAGTGACTTAATTCAAAAGTAAGAGTTGTCAGTAACTTTATGCATTGCACCAGTAGACATTAAACACGAATAGACTTAAGTTAAATATTCTTGGCGCTATATATTTATGAACAAGACAATGCTATATCATTGATAGCAACTGACCTGTAGCATAATTAATGATTGAATCTCCCTCCCCACAAGAAATAAAGACCATATTTGATCGCATTGCTCCGATATACGATCGCTTGAACGATCGTCTGAGTTTTGGGCAACACAAAATATGGAAGCTAATGGCGGTTAAATGGAGTGAAGCCAAGCCAGGAGATCACGCTTTAGATGTTTGCTGTGGTAGTGGTGATTTAGCTTTATTATTAGCCAAAAGGGTTGGAAAGGTCGGAAAAGTAACAGGACTGGATTTTGCCTGTGAACAATTGGCGATCGCAAAACAAAGGCAAGTAGTAAAATGTCCTAATGCTAATATCGAATGGCTGGAAGGAGATGCCTTGGCGTTACCCTTTGCCGATAATCAGTTTGATTGCGTCACTATGGGTTATGGGTTACGCAACGTCATAAATATACCTTTGAGCTTACAAGAACTGTATCGGGTGCTGAAACCAGGGGCAAAAGCAGCAATCTTAGATTTTCATCGCCCCGATCCTGGGTTGATGTCTGGCTTGCAACAGTGGTATTTAGCTAATATTGTGGTGCCCACTGCCGAACAAATGGGTATGAAGGAGGAATATGCCTACATCAACCCAAGTATTGAACGCTTTCCCACAGGTAGAGAGCAAATAAAATTATCATCTGCTTCAGGTTTTAGTCATGCTGTACATTATCCCCTCATGGGAGGCATGATGGGTATATTGGTATTAACCAAATAGAATAATAGAAGTAGATAAGATTATAAAATTAACTATCTGCGTTTTAATCTTTATTGTCGATTCAACATATTGCTTTGGCACTAGCGAATCTCTGGATATTTTTTGTACCCCCCATAGCGGGCAGCATCATCGGCTATTTCACTAACGACATAGCAATTAAAATGTTGTTTCGCCCCTACAGAGCTATCTATCTCGGAAAGAAAAAGCTTCCCTTTACCCCAGGCTTAATTCCCAGCAATCAAGAGCGTCTGGCGCAGAAAGTCTCCGATACAATTATGGGTTCTTTGCTTACCCCAGGAGAATTACAAAAGTTAGCCCAAAGACTACTGGCAACAGAACGAATGCAAGGAGCTATTTTGTGGCTCTTAAAACTAGCCTTGGATCAGGTTAAATCTGATCGGGAACAAAAAACAGCTAAAATTCTGGGCAACATCCTCCATGATTTATTTAGTCAATCACTACCGCGGTTAATTAAAGTTTTTGCCCGCAAGGATGACTTTTTAGAAGCACAGATCAATCAGATTTTTGACCAAATCCTGCTAAACTTTCAACTTAAAGAAGTCCAGGCGCAGAAATTTTCTGACTGGCTGTTAGGTTCGGTATTGCCCCCAGATACAATTCGTCGGGCAATGATTGACTTTTTGAGCGATCGCAATATTCAAATCATTGATGAAGGTTTTCGGGAAAAAACCAGCGGTACCTATTGGGTAGTGGCAAATCTGTTTGGATTACGTAATAGCTTGATGAGATTACGCTCCTTTTGTATAGATGAACCCAATATTACCAACGCCAGACTGGAGGAGTTGTCTTTCTCCCTGCAAATTCGCGATCGCATAAAAAACTGGTTGATGAATCTTTCCCTGCAAAACCTTCCTATATCAACTGTGAGACAACTGCGTAAAACAGTCAGACAAGCAGTACGCGATTATGTACGAGAAGAAGGCGGTAGTTTGATTTCAGGGTTAGGAGATTCTGTAGACTGGGAAAACCTAGCCGCGTTGATTCTCAAACGACTCCAGGCCTCCCCCATAGTTACCGATTCCCTAGAAATAATTAGTCAGGAATTAGCTTTGGTTTTAGAACGCTATCTCGAACAAGACTTAGAGAAGTTGGTGGCACAGGCAATACCCATTCTCTCCATCGATCAGGTAATTATTGACCGCGTATCAGCCACTTCTCCCGAAGAATTAGAAAAATCAGTGCAGGGTATAGTTAAAAATGAACTTCAGGCGATCGTTAATTTGGGCGGAATCTTGGGTTTTATAGTGGGATTATTGCAGACAGTTTTATTATTCTTCAACTAGGGCGTGTCATCAAGTAGTGATACTAAATCCTGTTTACATACAACACTTAAAAATTGTGTTAAGGCAGAGGGCGTGACGTGCAGAAGGCAGAAGGGTTTGAATCAAATTCAAGTTCTTGATTTAAAAGTATACTTTGGTAATCGGATTTAGTATGAAACACGCCCACGGGAACATGCACCGTGCAAAGCTACATTTGTGTTCATTAAATAGAAACAAAATCAGACGTAGCAAGAAGAAAATCAGACGCAGTAAGGGTAGTTGTCTCTACTCCTAGTACAGTAGCTAAGATTTCGTTGGTTTCATCTAGGAGAATGCTCTCACCCGCAAAAGACAATTGGTCAAATGTTAAACCTGCTGCTAAACCGATTGAATTGTCTCCAGCATCAAAATCAGCAATAATATCAGCTCCCTCTCCATCGGCTATGACAAAAATATCGTCACCCTGACCCCCAATTAAGACATCTTGTCCTAAACCACCGTCAAGAGTATCTTCCCCTGCTGCGCCCATAATTGTATCATTACCCCCAAAACCAAAAAGTTCATCCTCACCTGAACCACCGCTAATTA
>JBCCDL010000869.1:0-2799 GCA_039030815.1 Cyanobacteria bacterium P01_A01_bin.83
ATCATTCCTTATCACCAAGTGTTAAGTCAGGAGCTATATCGTAGCAATACAGTAAAGTTACTCCTATGTTTTGGTCTATTTCCCTGGGTAATCGGTTTCTTTGCTTCTTCTGATACTAATTTAAAAGACATTGCTTGGATTCTGGGAATTTACTATGCCTTTATCTGGGGTATTGTTTTACATAATCTAATTCAACCCACACAATTTTCCCTTCAAACAGCACTAAAATGTGTCTGTTTTACTGCATTTGTCGGAATTCCTCTACTGCTATTTATTCAAAAAGTACCTCCTGTTAGTCTGCTATATGCGGTTACTGATTCCTCTAACTCGATTCTCAGACTGATTGGGTATGTTTTAGGAGTAGGTATCCTCGAAGAATCGTGTAAAGCTCTCCCCGTTTATCTATTTATATTGCGCCCAGGTAAACTACAAGAGCCTTTATCAGCGGCTTTCTATGGTGCTATGTCTGGCTTAGGATTTGCGATCGCTGAAGGGGGTCATTATTCTCTTTTATATGCTTCTGAGTTGGTTAAAGGAAACATGGCTCTAACTAATCACATTCTAGTAACTACTGTTCGCTTTATTTCGTTGCCTTTAATTCACGCTATCTGGGCAGGGATTGTCGGCTACTTTATTGGTTTAGCAGCTATTAACCCCTCTCGTCAAAAGGCAATTATCTTTTTAGGTGTAACAATTGCCGCAGTTTTACATGGTGTTTATAATACCTTTGCAAATAGTTTTATTGGATTGGGAGTTCTCGCTTTTTCTATTTTGCTATTTGTGACCTATCTACATCGTAGCGAAGTCATGATTGAAGAAATGAAGCAGGCGGAAGCAAAGTATCAAGAATCAGCTTGAGATTAAGATTTTGACTGTTGCTGACTGTCTCTTGCTTAATCATTGACTATTGTATACGTCTGATGTGAATTAAAATGACAACGACTATGATCTTGAAACAAAGAAATTATATTACTGAAGGCTTAAATATCCAGAGCTAAAAATCAAGTATCAAGGATTTTAAAAGCTAATAGCTAATAGCTGATAGCTAACAGCTACGAACTAATAACCTTTCAACGAAGCTAATTCACATTAATCGTTGTATAGTAGACAAACTTCTTAATTCGTAAAAACTAAATCCACTATTCTTGGCGACTCCATAAAGCTAAACCACCTCCTTTTCCTCTGGCGGCAATTAAATTGTTTTGAAGCAAAAAATAGCGAAAGAAAGCTTGTTCTTTTAATGCTTGATGATCAAATTCTGTTTCCGTTTCTAATCCGCCTCTAATATAACCACTGTATAGTTTTATACCTAGCACATTAAGATTCAGGGAGGTAAAGTCAAAGGCTAAAATTTTTCTGGTGGGAATAAATTTAACTGGACCACTCAATGATAGCTTTAAGAGTCCCAGTTCTATAGAATTTCTGACTCGTCCAATATTGGTGGTTGATTGTGGATCGTTTTCATAGATAATTTGAATTTTGAGCCAATGGGGAATGAATTTTCCCGCACCCATAACGATTCCTGCTTTTTTGCGAGTTTTCTTGGTTCCTGTAATAAACCGCAGGTTCCAACAACCAATTAAGTCGGCTAAGGAACAATCGGTGTTGATTTTTTTATAATGCTTTTCTAGTTCTAGTAAACTTAGTACTACCTCAGATGGATCTGGTCTGTTTTGGTTTGTTTTATAATTAGTTGCTTGCTCTACTATTGATATATTTGATGACATATAATTAGCTTGATAATTTAATATCCAAAATATTTTATTCTTGTTAAATATTTTTTATTAGGCAATAGATAAAATCTAATTTTATTTTAATATTGATTAGTAGCTTATTATAACAACTAATAGTAAAGAGGTGGCGCTAATTAGCTATAAAATAGTTGAGCTGGGGAATAGTGATTTGGGAATAGGTGCTGGAAATAAAATTTAAACATCAATTATTATAAGTTATTCTATCTATCTACTTAACAAGAAGTCAAAAAAATAATAAATAGATTTTGCTATTCAATATTAGCCTGGGTACCACAACATATTCTATAAGTGAAGATAAATCTTGATCAAAGACGATCAACTATTAGATGTGTTTTGGTTTAGCATCTTAAAAAAATCTGTGTTAAAATGCCAAAGCCTAATACATCAGTTAAAATTCATCTAAAGTCACAGCTATTCTAGTAAGGTCGGTCAATTTATGTTTAAATCAATAATATTTTTATTTGTAATCCTACTAACCAATTTGAGAACTTTGATTAGATTTTAATGAATTTAGTAATGATTAAAAATGTACAAGATTATACCAAGGAGCCTTAATAATAACTCTTACTCTCTGAGATTATCTGGGGAATTTGCCAGACAAATTAATAATTTTGTATTAGTTAAATTTGAGCATTTAAACATGGTAAATTGTATATTTGATTACTCTTTAACATCAGATTTTAGCTAAAGATAATGTTGTCCAATTTCCTAAAAAAAATTGTATCTAGCCAGAGACTAGAGGAATTTTATATTTAAAAAAATTATCAAATAGTTAAAGTTTATTATGTCTTTGGTTACAAAAATATTAAACATCTTTGGTATAAAAGAGCAAAAAAGTCTACCTTACTGGCTAAAAGTAACTACTAAAGTCCCTCAATGTGTTTATTACTTTGGTCCTTTTGACAGTCTATCAGAAGCGAAAGCGCTCCAGGCAGGATTTATTGAAGATCTGATGGAGGAAGATGCTCAAGGAATACATCTGGAGTTAGAACAGTGTTCAGAGCCTGATGCTTTAACTGTGTGTGAAGATGAACTTTTTTAACCA
>JBCCDL010000870.1:0-2795 GCA_039030815.1 Cyanobacteria bacterium P01_A01_bin.83
ATCCATTTAAAGCCGTGTCATTATCGGGTTCTCGTTCTAAAACCTTCTGATATCCAGATGCTTCAGCTTCTAGCTTAGTTAGTTCTTGGGGGGAAAGCGTAATCACTTCCTGGTTAGGATCTGAGCCAAATTGTTGTCCGTCAACAATGCTACCGACAAGGGGCAGGGCAGACACAGTTACTAGAGAAAATAACATAATCCCCAAAACCAGATAAATCCAACTACTACGCTTTTTATTCATCGTCATATCATCAAATTAAGATCAGCAGATTATACTTGATTTACCTACCTTAGTCACGGACGACAGGCGCACCTGTCTTCAAAGCAGGTGTCACGTCCTTATACAATTAACATCGCCTATATTTACGATTCAAGCTTATGAATTCCCCATCATTCATAATTCTCAATAGATCTTAATAGAGATGCCAAGTATTTAAGCTCAATTGAAACAGATGATGTCTACGAGTTATTTTAGATTCCATGAGAGTATAAAATATGATCTCTCAAACAATTTAATTTAATCTCTCTTACATTTTCTTAATGCAGTTGTTATTTACGGGAAACCAACAATCTTGTACTGCAATTTCTAGTAATGCTGGTGCTATTAGAGTCGCTCTATGAATTTGGCTAAACAAAATTATAACCAACCTAACAAACCTTCTACTGCTAAAAATCAATCGGCTAAATCTACAATGTCTAATCAATCTCAGGACTCCGACTCAGCTAACCCCAAAACACAGCTTACCTCAGAAAGAAAGCAACCAATTCCACCTCCTTCTCATCCAAGGCAATATCGCGCAATTGGATTGATTCAGGCTAAATATCAGCAGAGTGCCGAACAAATGACCCAAGGGACTTTACTGACTACTGATGGCGTAGAAATTGAGGCGGTATTGCTAGGTCGTATTATTAGTTTAATCAAAAACCACCTTGATTTAGAGCAGGAGCATTTGTGGGTAGTGTATCCTCGAACCAAAATGCAAGAAGATCGTCTTCATGCTCAAATTGTCGGAGTATGGGAACCAGAAACTTTAAATCAGGGTTCAGAGTCAGAAGTATCTGGAAAAGAGTCAAGTCATGGTTATTTTTCAATCCGCGGAGAAGTAATTTTTTACTCTTTAGAAGAAGAAATTATCATTGTCAAAATTAAGCAGTTTCCTCGTAAAGAAGGAGATAAACCCAAGTTCTTTAAACTCAAATTAAAAGGAGTTTTGAGTGACAAACCCCTTAAACGATTCTGGGACTTAAAAGTTCGTCTTCAAGGAGAAGATTTGATTATTGAAGAAGGCACAGACCTCGGGTTTGCCCAAAAACGTAAGCCAAAATTCAAAAAAGATCCTAAAAAAATTCAGCTGAGATCTTCACGACCTAATAAGCCTAGTACTACTGCACGACCAATTTTACCCAAAAAGAAAAAAAAGGATTAAATTAGCTTACTTGTCTGATTAAAACCCATCTTTGACCCTCTGCCCGATGAATCAGGGCAGAAGGTCAAATGCTCCCACTAAGTCTGTCATCAGGTACTAAAATATCTTGCTACAGGATGATAAGTAATAATGGCTGTAGTAGACTGTTCAGGATACAGTTGCTCACTTTCATCCATATACATATCGATGCGTTTAGTATCTAATAAATCAAGTTGCTTGTATTGATCTTCGATATTAGGACAAGCAGGATAACCAAAGCTATAGCGTGAACCTCGATAGCGTTGCTGTAATATATCGCGGATCTTGCTGGCTTCTTCGGCTTCAAAGCCTAATTCACTGCGAATTCTAGCATGAGTCCATTCGGCTAAGGCTTCTGCCATCTGTACCGCCATCCCATGATAGTAGAGATATTCGGTATAGTTATCAGCTTGAAAGAGCTTTTGGGCATATTCTGTGGCAATTTCTCCTACAGTTACCGCCTGCATGGGGAAAACATCCATTTGACCAGACTCTTTACTGGCAAAGAAATCAGCGATACAAAGACGTTTACCAGAACTTTGGCGAGGAAATTCAAAGGTCGTGACTAATTTCTGGGTATCTTGTGGGTCATAAACATAAAGGGTATTTCCTGCGGCGTTACAGGGAAAGTAACCATATATTACTGTGGGATGGAGTAAATTCTCCGCAATAATTCTTTGTTTCCACTCTTCGAGGATGGGATTAACTTTGCGCGCCAAAAACTCATCATATTCTTCGCGGGATTGATCCTTTGGTTTACGGAATTGCCATTGTCCGACAAATAAGGCTTGTAAATCTAGATAAGGAAATACTTCCTCAATCGGAATATCTTCCGATTCCAGAATTTTACTCCCCCAAAAGGGAGGTTGAGGGCGTTCGATATCCAAAGCAACAGCCTCAGAACGTTTGGTGTCGATTACTTTAGGTTCGACTTTCTTACTAACTTCATCGACAAAAATTTTGTCTTGATTTTCTCCAGCGAAAGGTTGTTTATCTTCTTCAGTAGAGGTAACTAAATCATTATCAGTCTCATCTAAAAATCCCCGATAATCGTCCCAGTTATCTTGCTTCTTAGCGGGCATTAGTTTATCCATGAAATGTAAGTCTGCAAAAGCATCTTTGCCATAGATAACTTTACCCTTATAGGTATTTTGACAATCCTGATTAACAAACTTAGGTGTTAAAGCTGCGCCACCTAAAATTACGGGAACCGAAATTCCTTTTTCATTAAAAGTCTCTAGATTATCTTTCATGAATGCCGTAGATTTTACCAGCAAGCCACTCATGGCAATACAATCTGGCTGGTGTTCTTCGTAGGCTTGGATAATATTTTCTACAGGTTGCTTAATA
>JBCCDL010000871.1:0-2793 GCA_039030815.1 Cyanobacteria bacterium P01_A01_bin.83
ATTGTTATGGTGCTGATGATATTTTATGGTCACATCGGTTTGTCGATATTGTGCGTCAGACTTCTCAAGGACACCAATATGTTGACTATACCCACTTTCATCGGGCTACACCTATTGAGCAATGAGCAATGGACAATGGACAATGGACAATGAACAATGAACAATGAACAATGAACAATGAACAATGAACAATGAACAATGAACAATGATCCATAAAATGACGCGCTACTAACAACTTTCGCACCAGGATTTGATTTGCTTGGTGGTCGCTAAAAAGCTCAATGCTACTATCAACATTGTTAATCCTGTCAAGCTATAAGTCCTAGCCAAGCCCAGTAAATTACTTATGGGTTGAGAGACCACGGGAGAGAGAAACTGCCCCAGAAAAAAGAAAGTCGTTAATCCGCCTAACGCTCTGCCGCGTAAAGCATTGGGGATAATACCCGAAAGCCAGACATTAAGATTAGGCATCAATAAGCCAAAACCCAAGCCTGTAATAACTAAGCCCAATAATACTAAATTGTAGCTCTGGGCAAAACCAATAATTAGATAGCCCAGTGCTGCAATGGCAAAACTCAAGACAATAATTTGCACAAAGCCCAGATATTTCTGGACAAAACCGTATCTCAAGGATGCAATTGAGCTGGCGAGAGTTGAGGCGGCGATCGCTAAACCAGAAGCAGCAGCACTAGAGTTATCTAAACTTTGTAAGTAAAAAGGTAACTGTACAGGAATTAGATAAAATGCCACCATATAAAATAAGGCTACGCCATAAATCATGCTTAACACTCCCAAAGGCAGACTTGCTTTAGATTCAGAAGCAGACTTTTGTGTTGCTCGGTCTAAGCCCCTCTGTGGTTCAGATAAAGTCCCAGCGATCGCAATGAGAATAACCCAGGCAGATAAATAAATCAAAAAAGGAAACCGCCAGTTAAGATCGGCAATTAATCCACCTACAGAAAGAAAAACAACGCCCCCCAAGCCCATAAATGCTGCTTGTAAACCCATAAAATTAGCTCGCTGTTGCCCTGAATAATAGTCGCCAATTAGGGTAGTCACTGCTGTCATCACACCTGCCACCGCCAGACCTAACACAGCGCGTCCGCAGAGAATACTAACTAAAGAATCTAAAATAAATCCAGAAGCACCAGCTAGTCCATAGATAAAGGTGGAAGCGATTAACATGGGTTTTCTGCCGAGGCGATCTACCAGTTGCCCTGCAAACAGCCCGCCAATAGCTATAAACAAAGCAGGAATAGTTAACACCAACCGTACTAAAAGCGCTGAGGAGTCTACATCAGCAAAATACTCTTGCATTGCAGGTAGAGAAGGGGAAATAGTGGCACCAGACATTACCGTTAGAGTGCTAGTGAGCAGCAAGGTTGCTTTGATGGGCAGAGTATTATATTTATGATGATTGGTACTTATCATAAGAATTAAATATTTTGGTTGCTGCAATTCTATAATTTTCAAAGCCAATCAATGTCTTACCATAGCCAGATGTATTAGGGATGCCAGACAATTTTTAATTGCATAGATATATATGCTTTTTTACATTTTTACAGTAATTTTTAAATAAATATGTGGACAATAGTTCAATCTGTTTTATGGTGGCTATTTATTACCCTATTAGTGCTTAGCTGTGTCATATTTGTTCTTTTTTATCTTCAGGGTGCTTTTCGCGATCGCTTGAAATATCGGATCAAAAACCCACCTCATCCAGAAGACCAAAGCTTTCCTCTGACTCTTGCTAGTATTACTAACTCTTTTATAACTCGAGGAAGGGTTACCGACTTTTGGCACGAAGCAGCTAAAATCCAACAGGCTCGTTTAGATGCGATCGCTTCGGCTCAACATACGATTGATTTTGAAACCTTTTTTATGACTCCAGGCAAACGTGCCGATGATTTTGCAGCAGCGATCGCTAAAAAGGCAGGGGAAGGGGTGAAGATTAGGCTGATTGTGGATAGCTATGGCACCAAAGACATCTCAAAGCAATATTGGGAACGTTTAACCAGATGTGGGGTGGTGATTTCGTTTTTCAATTCTTTTAACTGGAAAGCACCTTTGGATTATGCAGGGCGCACTCATCGCAAGTTATTAATAATAGACAGTCAGTTTGCTTTGGTAGGTGGGGCAGGAATTTCTGACCTTTGGGATGGAATTGAAAAAGATGATGACACTCAACCCTGGCTGGATGTGGAAATGCGTTTAGAGGGAGAAATTGTCAGTATTTTATCGGGAGTATTTTCTCAACACTGGACTTTTGGCAATGAAGTAGCGGATCTGTCTCGGGAGAAAATTAATCATATTGAAACCGATAATCAAAAAGATCACTTGATGCTAGTAATTCCAGGTTCCAATCCCGAGATCCGTTTTTCTCCCATTAGAGCATTTAAATATAACAGTATTATTGCTGCCCGTAAGCGCATTTGGCTGGCTAGTCCCTATTTTCTCCCTGACGATAATTCGATTGATTTATTGGTGGCAGCGAAGAAAGAGGGTTTAGATGTGCGAATTTTAACTACCAGCAAACGTAGCGACAAAAAACCTGTTTACTATGCGTCTTACGAACATTACGGCAGGCTATTACAAGGTGGAGTGGCAATTTACGAATATCAGCCTAGTATGACTCATGCTAAATTGCTGCTAATTGACGATCGCTGGGCAACTACTGGTAGCGCCAATTTTGACCCCCGCAGTTTTTGCCACAATGAAGAATTAGATATATGCACCTCGCAGCCTAAGTTAGTGGCAGGGATTAAAGATACTTTCGAGAAGGGCTTCGCTCAA
>JBCCDL010000872.1:0-2788 GCA_039030815.1 Cyanobacteria bacterium P01_A01_bin.83
CGGTGATAATTCCAACTCAATGGTTAATTTGATGTGCAATCATATTTACGATTTAGCGTTAATGTCACAAAAAGCTTTTGATGCTGAAGGAATGAAAGCCTTTGTTGAGCGTTCCAATCAAGTCTTGACCAATTTGACTAAGAAATAAAATCTATCTATTCCAAAGATAGGCTTGAGCATAAATATTATTAGAACGGAAACTAACAACTCCGTTCTTTTTTTGTCTTGAGATTTTAAAAATATACATAATTTAAACAGGATTAGTCATAAGCAGAACCATAAAACTTCCTGCATGAAATTACTCTAAATACAATAAATTACAATTGTAGCAAAGAAGATACAAATCCTCTAGAAAGATTTAGTATTAAATCTATTTTTGCGGGCTACTTTATAATACTCTTTGTAGTGACAATTCCTCTGATGATTATTTTAAGTCCCTTTATTAACCCCGAAGATATTGAGAGCTATTATCGAACAAACAAGACTTTCTCAACCTTTTCAGAGCTTATATTAGCGATCGCAATTACATGGTACTTTTTTAAAAAGTTAAAAGCAGCAAATATTGATATCAAACGAATTGTAGGTTCTTTAAACAAGATAAATTTTAAACTTCCTTTAGTACTCGCGATTGCCGAATATCTTTTTGCCTGGGGCATAAATCCCATAAATCTATATGGTTTATCTTTTATACTTCCTAAGTATGTAGAAAATCAACTTAATTATGAATATGCTTCGACACCAATTAGCTGGATATTCTTTTCAATTTCAGCTTTAATTTATGCTCCAATTATGGAAGAGTTATTTTTTAGAGGAATTATTTTTCAAAAGATAGCTATTAAACATGGGATAGTAAAAGGGTTGACGATTTCAGCAATTCTTTTTGCCGCTATTCATTTTAGATTTGATGTAATTTCGTTATTTATTATGGGGATTATTACAGCTTTGTTATACTTTAAGACTAAACAGCTTGCTTCGCCTATTATTTATCATTTTTCTTATAATTTAATTGTAATTATCAAAAGACTCTACAATCAAATTTTTTCTAATACCGATACCTTAGCTCAAACTACCGTTATTGAATATCAACAACACTTTACGGATAATTTTGAACTTTACATGTTATTTCTAGCGATATCTATTCCTTATCTTAGTTACTTTATCTATAAAAACTTTCCTCGTAACTTTAGTGTAGAAAAACTTCCCTACTTAGTTAATCAGGAGAGAGTAAGTTAGTTTTGATGCAAATTAGTCATTATACAGCATTGCGCTCACGGGGCATGAATGTATGATTTTATAGTAATAACCGCAAAGTACAAATTATTCTGCGACTAAAGGTAAAGTAACGCTAACTAAAAAATTGACCTGTGGTTCCTCAAATAAGCTTGAAAATCAATATCATGAGAACTGGGATAATTTAACCCGTTCTTTTTCTTTCGTATTGATAATCAAGAAATAGCTGATGATTACCTCTCCAGAATTTGCCAAAGCGATCGCCCAATTTAATCAACAACAATTTTATGCTTGCCACGATACCCTAGAAGCTATTTGGGTTGATGCTTCAGAGGCAGACAAGCGATTTTATCAGGGAATTTTACAGGTAGCAGTGGGTTGTTACCATTTGAGTAATGATAATTTGCGGGGGGCAATTATCCTCCTAGGAGAAGCGGTAAGGCGGTTATGCGATTATCAACCTGATTATGAGCAGGTAAATGTAGAGCAGCTATTAGAGCAAGCTATGGCTCTTTTACAAGCACTACAACAGCTTCAGCCCGAACAAGCCAGTAGTTTTTTTCAGCAACTACAACAAAAGCAAGCAGGCACTGAGAATGGTTCAGTAGAAGATCTGCCAGAATCTAGCTTAAAGTTGCTTGATAGTTGTGAACTCCCCAAGATTAATTTAGTTGAAGGTTAATTTAGATTTGCTTAAGAGCTAACAACTGAGAGCTATTAAAATAATTTATGCAGACTAAATTGCAAATAATTGTTTTCAACTACCTATGAGCGATACTATTTTTGGCAAGATTATTCGTCGTGAGATACCAGCCGATATTGTCTATGAAGATGATTTGGCATTAGCTTTTAAAGATATTAACCCTCAAGCACCAACCCATATTCTGGTAATTCCCAAAAAGCCTATCCCTCGTCTATCAGAGTCTAGTTCAGAAGATCAGGCATTAATGGGACATCTTTTGATGACTGTTAAACAGGTTGCCGAACAAGCTAACTTGGGCAATGGCTATCGTGTTGTGATCAATAATGGTAACGATGGCGGACAAACTGTAGATCATTTACATTTACATATCTTAGGCGATCGCCCTATGGGATGGCCACCAGGTTAGAGAATATCTGAAAAGTTCCTTGTGTAGTCAAACACACGGATAGCGTAGTGAGTGTATTTATTAACTAGAAACCCCAAAATCAATAATCCAAAGCTTCTTCTAAAACTTGCTGAGACGATAGAACATTATTTTCTAATTCTTCAATTTGTTGCGGAGGAATAACCTTAGCGGCAAATTTAGCTTGCTCGGCAAATTTAGTTCCAGTTTCATAGCCGCGGGCAAACTCTTTTGCATCTGCCTCATATCGCTCAATCAATCCCTGCTGAATTTTATTCATCAACAACGATCGCTCAAGATCCTTATGATTAGCGATCGCGGTACGCTCAATCAAAATTCCCTGTTGTGTAACTTCAACCTTTTGCGATTTAGCGATCGCCCAACCAAGACCTGTGCCAAGAGAAATTAATACTCCAGCGATAGCAATGTCAACAATTTTAGGTGTAGCGTTC
>JBCCDL010000873.1:0-2786 GCA_039030815.1 Cyanobacteria bacterium P01_A01_bin.83
AAAACTATCGTTCACGTCAATACCCAGAGAATTAAGCAGAATCAAAAAGATGGGCGCAAACAGCCAGTGATTACAGTCAAAAAAGGAAACACGAACCAGTATGGACATGAGGTAGAGATACCAGGAGGATGTCGTATTGTGTATCGTCCCGATAGTCCTATGTGTGGTGCCAGGGTTTGGATTGAAAGTCTTTATGAGGTTAAGGTTATTTCATTGAACATTGAACATTGATCATTGGTTGGAGAAACGCCCATTTGATTTATATTGCGCGTATATTGTCTTTGATAATGCGATAATCGCTACGATGATTTTGTCAGAGTTGGTAGATGAGATGCAATGGGAGCAATCTTTTGCTAAATCTCATGATCTTTTAGCAAATTTGGCTGCTGAGGTAATGGCTGGATATAAAGCAGGGTATCTTAATAATTAGTCCACAGATGAACGCAGATCAACACGGATGAGTTATCTTCTAGAGTAGTTCATATAAGGTTATTTTTTAATAGTGCGATCGTATTATTGAAGATTGATTAGTTATTGAATTGCGATCGCCCTTAACATCTTCTCAAGTTACGCGATGTATATAATGCTAACTAGCAAGTTTACTAGGATTATTAATTAACTTAAGTTCAGTATCAGCGTCAGAAAAAAGATCAATTATTACATTAGAAAAACAGGGATTTATTTTTGAACTTCAGAGCTGTAAAAATGGTGTTGCGGCTCTAAGCCCTTTGTTGCTGTTGTGCGCCGTTATTTAAATCGGCAACGCTGTTTTTGCTAGTTTTGATCTGCAACAAGTACGCAATAATCAAACCCTTTCAAAGAAGAAGCTTTATCTATTGCTGCTTCAATCTCATCCAAACTAAAAACGTATGGTTTTACAGCTTCTAAGCTAAGAACGCCAGCCTCAATCATTTTAATTAGTTCGCTTGCTGCATGTTTGGGATACATAAACGAACCTCTAATAGTCAATTGCTCGACCATGATTTTGTGATAGGGCAAAGGAATGTCCGCACTCACTCCACCGACAAAAATAGCCGTACCGCCACGGCGCAAAGCATTAAAAGCAGTAAGAGTAGGCTCTGGTGTAGGTAGACTAGGCAGTAAATCTATAATTATATCTGCCCCACCGTTTGCTGCATTCTTAATTTTTTCGGAGTCTGAGTCTAGATCGCCTTCAACCGCTACACTAACAACCCGCCGATCTAGCTGTTCGAGTGCTTTTAATTGGTCTTCATTTCTACCGACAGCAATAACCTTAGCTGCACCCATTGCTAAAGCTAACAAAACCGTGGCAGAACCCAAACCCCCTGTTGCACCATTGACGACTAAGCTTTGAGAAGGACGAAAATCGGCTCTTAATAGTCCACCATAGGCAACGGTTAAATAGTCTAAATAAGCCAACTTTTGAGGTGATAAGTCTGAAGCTGGAATTGGTGTCAAACAGTCAGCAGAGAAGACTGCTTTCTCGGCAAAAACCCCGTCTTTCCAAAGAGACTGTGTACGGGAAGATGCTTCAGCTAAACCCGTCCAACCCAGCAAAATCCCGTCGGATTCGGCACTAACATTGCGAGAATAGATATAAGGATCGCAGAATACTTTCTGACCGACTTCTAGACCAAATACATCATCGGCTACTGCTTCTACAACTGCGATCGCGCCAGTGCCAGGAGTAAAGGGCAATTCGGGTAAATCATATCCGAGTTCGCCATTAATTACTTTCCTGGTATAAGAGAAGATATGAGCGCACAAAACTTTTACAATAGCACTACCAGCGCGGAGAGTTGGCTCTGATATAGATTCTACCTTAAGAGGTTTTCCTACTTCGTGAAGACGTGCTGCTTTCATTTTATTTTTTTATTTATTTTTGAATAGTTTTCGATCGCTCGGCTGAAGTCACTAAGCTCATTTGTGTCCAAGCTAAAGCCCGCATTTTCAACGATGTTCATCAACGTGTCAAAAATGTAATGTTCTTTTCGATGTGTATCCACAATTAACTTAGCTACAGCTATGACTTTACTAAGAGGGAGCAATAGCTGTCTGGTCAAATTTTGAGTTCTTGGTCAAATCTTGATTTTTTGTGTGATGTGCTTGCATTCACTTGTTCAAAATATTTGCTTTGTTTGGACTTGATGCACCTAGCTAAGATTACGGTACGTTTTCGGCGTAACTCCTGTAAGCTTACGAAAGACTTTAGTGAAATGACTTTGATCCTTAAACCCGACCTGCTGACTAATTCTTACTATTGGTAAATTGCTTTTGGTTAATAGTATCTGTGCGCGCTCAATTCGGCTACGCCTCAAGTACTGGTGTGGTGTAACTCCAGTAGCCTGCTTGAACGTGCGTATTAGGTGATATGGATTCATATCAACAATTCCCGAAATTTCTGCCAACGTTAGTTTCTTGTCTAAATTGTCCCGAATATATTCAGTAATTAATTGCAGCTTATGCTGAGGAATTCCGCCAGAGTACTGGCTAATAAATGGTTTGGATACGGAATATTTCTTCAGTAACTGAACGGCTAATGCTATACCGAGCGATTCGCTATAGAGCCGACCCGCCCTACTTCCCGTTTCAAGCTCTGCTAAGAGTGCAAATCCAATGTGCTGTACCTGCCGATCGCAGACACCAAAGTGATTTACAATCTCAATGCGATCTGGATTTATATCGCCAGCTTCAGCAGCAACCTTACTTAAAAGCGTAGGTTTAATGTAAATTTGTAGATTATTCGCTTCCTTTTGTCCCCAGAATCGCCATTTACTTGATAAGCCAGCAGGAACAATCGTGAC
>JBCCDL010000874.1:0-2783 GCA_039030815.1 Cyanobacteria bacterium P01_A01_bin.83
ATCAATATCGCGATCGCTCTGAAGTGATGGCAAAAGGGCATCATGCCAGGGTTATGGTGGCAGATGAGCAAAATCGCTGTTTGAAGTTTATCCAGCAAAGTCTAAATCCTCAGCAGGGGAAACTACAGTTTCAGTCTAATTCCAATTAATTACTAATTTTAAACAATACTAAATAAAGTTATTGTTATCAGTTTTGAGTTTCGGGTCGTTAGTTGAATACTCACTACCCATTACCCATTACCTCCTACCTACTACTAACTTATTCTCAACTAAGGTAACAAAATTTGACAGAATTTTTAGCCCATTATCGGCTGACTTTTCAGGATGAAACTGCACTGCCATTAGATTGTCACGGGTGACCGCAGCAGTTACGGTTTGTGAGCCGTGAGTTACCATTGCGGAGTTGAGATTTTGCTCTTGAGGTTCGACATAAAAAGAATGAACAAAATATACGTAGGGGTCTGAGGGTAAATCTTGCCATAACTCGCTTTGCGGGTGTCTTAACTCTAGCTGATTCCAACCCATTTGCGGGATCGTAATTCCAGGTTCGCTTTTGAAGCGACGTACAGTACCCTTAATAATTCCTAAACCTCTCTCGGTACCCTCTGCTGAACTATCAAATAAAATTTGTAAGCCTAAACAAATACCAAGAAAAGGCTTAATCTTAGCAGCCTTCTTGATTGTTTCTTCTAAACTAAGTTCTCTGATATGCCGCATAGCTGGATCGAATGCTCCCACCCCAGGCAAAACTACAGCATCAGCACTTAATATATCTTCAGGAGAGTTAGTTATTTTGGGTACTGCACCTGCTTTCTCCAAACCCTTACAAGCAGAATGAAGATTTCCCATATCGTAGTCAATGACGGCTACGTTAACCATATTGTCTCCTTTGAATATAAAATTACAACCTAGTTACTATCATTTTAATTAACTTCGGAAGTTAGAAGTAAATTGTTTATTGCTTATTGCTCATTGTTCTCTAGTCTTAAGTTAATTCTCAATTGCCCCGCTAAATAATTTAATTCTCTCTGATACGTAGTAGTTTAAAGCTAGGAGAGGAGTAGTGAGTATTAATCAACTTGAGTTCGGGGAACTAAAAAATAACAAATTTGAACTATATTAATTTTAATCAAGCTGATAATGAAGCCAACTTTTAAAAATAGGTTAGCTTGGGAGCAAGCCCAAATGTTAATGCAGCCTGCAATGCTACGGATAGTTGATAACATTCGTAAAGAAATCGAAACTTCTGACTGGAAGGGAACATACAAAGAAGTAACTGCTCCGATTCCTGGTTATCATCTTTGCCTCACTAACGCCGATTATCAGGTTGAGATAGATATTTGGGAGCTTTGTTATAAAGTGTGCTTTCAAGAATACGAGCCTGTGCAACACATTTTCAGTCAGGAAGACCGAGGAGCCTATCCTGTTGAGATAGATACTCGTTTAATCGATGATTTGGGGGAGATAGACTGGCAACTATTAGAATCAAAAGCACAACAGCATGTTCGCCAAGTTTTTGCTAACTTGCCTGAATAATCATCAGCGATTGCGGTCGGGTCGCAAGTCCGTTCGCGAAGCGCGTCTGAAAGACGTAGGACTCAGCTAGCGGTCGGCATCGCTTATTCACTAACTACTAATCAACCATGGAATTAAGACAGATTCAAAAATCAACAGGAGCAATTATTAGTGAAGAGGACGTTATTTTAAGTTTTGATAACGATACTCAAGCTAGAGAGGCAATTGAGCAGGGAGCAGTAATTTGCGATCGCTCTCATTGGGGATTGCTCAAAATTACTGGAGCAGATCGGCTACGTTATCTGCACAATCAAAGCACTAACGATTTTGAAAAGCTTCAATCTGGGCAAGGATGCGATACGGTCTTTGTTACTTCTACCGCCCGTACCCTGGATTTAGCCACGGCTTATGTCACTGATGATGCGGTTTTACTGATAGTTTCCCCCAACCGTCGTACTCAGTTATTCGCTTGGCTTGATCGCTTTATTTTTCCCTTTGACAAGGTTGAATTAGCTGATATTTCGAGTGGTTTTGCCATATTTAGCCTTTTAGGTCAACAAAGCTTTGATTTATTATCAAAACTAACTTCTGAGTCTGTTTCACTTTCTGAGTATGCCGCACACCAAAACATCAAGATTGCCGATATAACCGTGCAAATTGCTCAAGGTAGCGGTTTGGCAACCCAGGGCTACACTCTGATTGTAGATCGCGATCGCGCTTCTGTAGTCTGGTCAACCATATTGGAATTGGGGGCTGTGCCTTTTGGCGATCGCTTATGGAACAATCTGAGAATTGAACAGGGTAGACCAGTTCCCGATCAAGAATTAACTGAAGACTACAATCCTCTCGAAGCAGGACTATGGCAGACCATCTCGTTTGAAAAAGGATGCTATATCGGTCAAGAAACCATTGCTCGTTTGAATACTTATAACGGAGTCAAGCAAAAGCTCTGGGGCATCAAATTAAGCCAGCCAGCCACCCCTGAAACCCCAATTATGGTTGGCGATCGCAAAGTGGGAATTTTGACTAGCTATACAAACACTCCTTCGGGTCATTTTGGCTTGGGTTATGTTCGCACCAAAGCAGGAGGCGCGGGTTTGCAAGTTACTGTAAGTGAGACTGAAGGGGAATTGGTAGAGGTGCCTTTTATTCAACATCAGTAAAGCATCATTTATCTGTTAAAAAAAATCCTGGGTTACAAGATAAAAAATAGTTCTTTCAATACCTCAAATCAGCGATCGCACTTCCTGCCCAAATTACTATACTTC
>JBCCDL010000875.1:0-2777 GCA_039030815.1 Cyanobacteria bacterium P01_A01_bin.83
AAAATTGCCCTATTAGAAAAAGAAGCATCTTGGGCGGCTCACCAAACTGGACACAACAGCGGTATTATTCATTCTGGCATTTACTATAAACCTGGCAGTTACAAAGCCAAGCTTTGTCGTCAGGGTAACAAGTCAATGGTGGCTTTTTGTGAGCAACATAATATTCCTTATAAAATATGTGGCAAGGTAATTGTTGCCACCGAAGAGTTTGAATTACCTTTATTAGATAATCTTTATCAGCGCGGCATTGCTAATGGTCTGGAGATCAGCAAAATAACTCCCGAACAAGTTAAAGAAATTGAACCCCATGTAAGCTGTTTAGGGGCAATTCGGGTTAAGTCCACAGGCATAGTTGATTACCGACAAGTTTGTTACAAGTATGCAGCGATCGCCGACCAACAAGGAGTGGATCTTAAGCTTAATACCTGTGTTACGGGGATAAAATCCACTGATCAAGGTCATACTATTAAAACAGATCAAGAAGAACATCAAACCGAATTTCTGATTAACTGCGGGGGTTTATATAGCGATCGCTTGACCACTTTAGCTAAAGTAAAGACACCAGCGAAAATCATTCCTTTTAGAGGAGAATACTACAAACTTACTCCAGAAAAAAATTATTTAGTCAATGGTGCTATTTATCCTGTCCCCAATCCCAACTTTCCTTTTTTAGGAGTACATTTTCATCCTGGTATCGATGGTAGTGTTCATGCAGGGCCTAATGCTGTGTTGGGTTTTAAGCGGGAAGCATATCGCAAGTTCGATTTCGATCTCAAAGACTTTTGGGATACTATGACCTATCCAGGCTTTTGGCAACTGGCAGTTAAGTATCCCGCCGAAGGCTTACAAGAAATGATTCGCTCCTATAGTAAAGCAATTTTTGTCCGCAGTTTACAAAGACTGATTCCCGAAGTGCAAGCCGAGGACATAGTCCCTTCCCCTGCGGGAGTACGTGCCCAAGCACTAAAAAGCGATGGCTCAATGGTTGATGATTTTTTGATTGTTAATGGCAATAAAGCCCTACACGTTTGTAATGCGCCTTCTCCCGCTGCTACGGCTTCGATTGAAATTGGTAAGCAGATTGTGGCTCAATTGCCTGAATAGTTAGCTTGTATTTTTTTATTTAATTTTGTACAGCTATATATCGATATAGAAAATTGATTTTTATCGGATCTTACTAAAAGAATCAGAAGAAATAAATATCAATAACATTAGAAAATAGAATAAACCATGTTAACTGAACTGGATCGAATTATTTTAATAGCAACAGCTTCTGGCTTTTTAGGTGGCTCCTTTTGCTCTATTTTGGATTATGTTTTGCAAACTAGGGTAGAACATCAAGCTATTACTCCCAAACAATTTTGGATTAAGTATTTATTCGCTAGTTGTTTATATTCGTTTCTTCTAGGACTAGGAGTCTTTGTTATGGCTGTTTATGATACATCTATATCTACTGCTGAATTAAATAAATTTACGATTGTTATGGCTATCTTTTTTAGCATAACGCCAATCAATGATCGCTTTTGGTCTTTCATTTTTTCTCGCTGGTCAAAATATTAATCTAATATCTTTATTTTTATGTAATCCAGTTAAGTAATCCCAAAGAGTTAATCATATCTAAAGCGTGTGTGCCTGAAACAATTGTACTGGCAAAATCGAGAAGTAAATTGGAGTATTCAATTGCCTGTTGTGGTTTGTAAATTAACGCACTTTAAAATTGAGCGATTACTTGATCAAAAATGCTTGCTGAAGATAAAATAAACAAAATTATAGTTCGATTATTAAAGAAATTTCAGGAGGACGCAGATATTATTACTGCCCAAAGTGTCAAAAGCATTAGGAGGCAATTTTTAATCTTTGTCGATTGTGTTCATTATTTGGAGCAATATGGGAATAGGGAAAAGGCATTAGTAATCAGTAATTTGACATCTATTCCTTATCCCTCATCCTTCATCCCTCATCCTTCATCCCTTATCCCTTATCAGGCTTTAGTTTGCTTGTTTCAACACCGAAACTTCAAATGGTTGCAAAATTTTGGGCAAATCGATAATTTTACCAGCTTCTATATGGTTTGAAACTAATACTTGCCAATTCTCAGGTGTAATATATTTATCTAGAGTCAATTCCTTTTCATAAGAGAAATTAAGCAATATTAATATTGTTTCACTATTATTCTCTCTAACATAAGCCAAGTGTTCATAAGGATAGTCAATTAAAGTTCTCCAACTACCTGTACGTAAAGCCTCGTTATTCTTTCTCACTTTAATTAGTTGACGATAAAAGTTAAGAATCGAATTTGGATCTTTTAGTTGAGCTGTAACATTAACTTCCTGGTAATTTTGATGTACTGGTAGCCAAGGTTCAATGTCTTTACCAAAGCTAAATCCAGCATTAACTGAATCATCCCATTGCATTGGAGTACGGGCACCGTCTCTAGTTTCTGGCGCTTCCTCAGTGTCGCTTCTCAATACTATTTTGTCTTGAATTTTTTCGTGAGGAATATCTTCATTATCTAACATGCCTAATTCTTGACCATAATAGAGAATTGGTGTCCCTCTAACAGTTAATAAGATCGCTGCTGCGGCTTGAGCAATTCCTAAAGGATTAGTACATAAACTACACTCAACCCAACGAGATAAGTGTCGAGGAACGTCGTGATTATCCAAAAAATAGCTGGGCCAAGCACCAGTCGGCGTAATCAATTCTTTCTTGGTAATTTCTTGCTGAAGATAACCAGGATACCAAGGGCTAAAGGGAAATTCAAAGGTTAATGGTAA
>JBCCDL010000876.1:0-2773 GCA_039030815.1 Cyanobacteria bacterium P01_A01_bin.83
TCAGGACGATTGAGTTTGGCTGCCCATTTGGCAACCCAAAAGCCAGCCTTGGGGGCAAGAGAACTATCAGGATTATCGGTTACTATCGGCTGCGCCCATTGCCAAGCGGTAACTAAATCATCTTTCTGGGCATATTTACTGGCAAGATCCCAACGGTATTTAGCTGCTGCATCGGAGTGTTTATAATCTGTTAACAGGGTTTGTAGGGCATTATCGGCAGATTGAGGACTATCAAGTGCTTCGAGGTATTTTGCCTTATCGACCAAGGCTTCTGGTGCATGTTTAGGAAACTGCTCAATTGCTGAATCTAAATAGCTAATTGCTTCTGTTTTACCGACCATGCTGGCAATCCGTCTCAAACCCCAGCCTGTATAGTCATCATTAGGAAATTGCTGAAATAGCCGCAGATAATACTGTTTAGCCGTCACCTTATCATTACCCAAGTGATGCCCTCTAGCAGCGCGGTAAAGGTTTCTAGCGGTTACAGGAGCTTTTTTGTATGCTTTTCCCGCCTTACCATAGTCCCACTTTAACCAATAGCTGTCAGCGATCGCCTGCCAGTCATCAGGGGTTAACTGATCGGCATATTCTTTCACTAAACGATCTCTCATCTGGTCTACTCCTGCACCGTCAGGAGTATATTTAACCAAGATCGCCATTAACTTAGGCTGATTAGAATCTTGTTTGAGCTGGTCACGAATAATCTCATGAGTTCGAGGATGGGCGGGAAATTTGGCGATCGCCTGTTGCCAATAGCTAGCATCGCTCTTACCTAATCTATATAGTGCTTCGGCACTGGCAGCAGAAGTTGGATGTTGAGTAATCAATTTTTGCCAAGTTGTGGTGGCTTCTTGCTCATTGCCTTCTAACTGATGTGCCTCTCCTTGAGAAAATAAAATATGAGCAGCTAATAAGTGATGTTGTTCTTCTAAACCCGCTAAATTTGCTAATGCTTGTTCACCCTGTTTGCGATTAATTAAATCTGCTGCCAGCAACAGGCGATCCTGAACATCTGTAGCTGATTGCGACCTGGCAACTGCTAGTTTTACGGCTATGGGAGACTTTCTTTTAGCAGTAGTATTGTCTCTAATACCTGAAACTATAGCATCTGAAGCAATTACTGTGGCAAGCAAGCTAACACTAATTAATAAAAAAAATTTACTATTAAGTAATTTCTGTATTTTCATTTTTATGGAGAAGAGAATAGGGCAATATATTTAGCATTCCCCTACTAATTATTTTTCATATCATTAAAATAATTAGAGTACTGACAATAAATAATTGTCATAGCGATATTAACAGTAATCTAAACACTTAAATTAAGATAGGGGCTGTTATTATTTTATAATGTTTACATCAATTAATTTATGCATTTTAGTTAAATTTTTGATGAAGCCACCAAGAATTAATGAATATCAACTTTGTCTAAACAGCTACTGTAAATTTCAGCCAATCATGCTAGATAGTGATAACTCTTAATAATTTTAAATTAGGGGTAGATAAACTATGGAAGTGATTATGTGATTTTTTAGATTGCATTCTAGACAGATAAATTGCTCAGATGTCTGACTAAGAAATCAATAAAAGTTTTAACTCTTAACGAATGTCGCCGATTGGATAAATAAAGAGCATAAATACCTGTATCCATATCTTCATGAGGATGAAACTCAAAGTCATTCAAAACAGCTTTCAATTTTCCCTCTTGAATATCTTCTCCAATTAACCAAGTGGGCATTAGAATTAGACCTGTACCATCTAAACAAGCTTGACGCAAAACTTCTGAATTATTTGCGACTAACGAGCCATTGACTCTAACTTCACACACTTCTTGATCTCGTTTAAATCGCCATATTTCAAAACCCGTAGAATAGCTAAAGCACAAGCAGTTATGATCGACTAGATCGTGAGGATGTTTTGGCGTGCCATTCTGCTCTAGATAAAGCGGACTAGCACCTACTTTTCTAGTATAAGAAGCAATTTTACGCACCAGCCAGCTAGCACCAGAACGATCTAAATTGCCAAAGCGGATTACTAAATCTAGTTCTTCTTCTACAGGATTGGCAAGTGTATCACTCAAGGTCAAATTTAATTTCATTTCAGGATATTGCTTCAGGAAATCTTGAATCAGAGGTGCAATGTATAATCTACCAAAGGCTACGGGTAAGCTAACTCTTAATGAACCTCTAGGTATTTCATCCTGTTCTGCTACCGAGAGATTCGCTGCTTCGACATCTTGAAGGATTTGCACGACCTTTTCGTAATATCTGCGTCCTTGAGGAGTAAGGGTGATACTGCGAGTCGAGCGATTTGTAAGTTGTGTGTGCAGCATTTTTTCCAAAGAATTTACCTGGCGAGTAACAGAGGAAACCGCTAATCCTAGCTGTCGAGATGCCTCTGAGAAGCTTCCTGTCTCGACAACTTTAGCAAATGCCTCCATAGCAGTTAATCGATCCATCAGATTTGTTTTTAGAGATAATTATTGCAGAAAGCGCAAAAGTGTTTGGTGTAATAGCCATATTAACATCGATTGCGAACGAAGCTAAAGTAAAAATATACTCGCAAAAGAAAACAAAAGCAGTCTAAATAATTGATTGACACTCTCTGTCTTTTAAGACAGAGATTCTGGTTATTAGTTATTAGTTATTAGTTATTAGTTATTAGTTATTGGTACAAAATTGACTACTAAAAACTAACCACTAAGAACTAAATGCTAAATACTAAATACTAAAAACTACGAGCAAGTACCCCTGAAGAGGTAGGTTTTAAACCCAGA
>JBCCDL010000877.1:0-2761 GCA_039030815.1 Cyanobacteria bacterium P01_A01_bin.83
TCTGATGTTACAGTGCAGTTAGGAAGAGATTGGAAACAACAGCTTGAGAAACTAATTGAGTCTGATTTTGAAGTGGAAGAAAATGGCTTTTAGCTATGAAAAAATGATTTCGGTATAGTAATTACTGCGTCAATTATTTATAGCATCAAAATGGTATAGATTTTACAGACAACAACCACAAGTTAAAAATAGTCAGTGTCTTCCCAATTTTTTGCCGTTTTCGACTTTTCAAATCCAACGGTAATAAAATCTAACCTGCGTAATTCGCTATGACTGCCTCAGTTTGCTATTCTCAACTAAGAGTAATGCACAACGTCACAGTAAAGGATTTTAATTTGCATGGAAGCCTATGATGCCATTATTATTGGTGCTGGTCATAATGGATTGGTCTGCGCGGCATATTTATTAAATGCGGGCTACAGCGTACTGTTGTTAGAAAAGCGTCCTGTACCTGGTGGCGCAGCAACTACCGAGGAAGCCCTCCCCAAAGAAGCTCCAGGGTTTAAGTTTAATTTGTGTGCCATCGACCATGAATTTATTTTTCTAGGTCCAATTATCCAAGAGCTTCAGCTACAAAAGTACGGTTTAGAATACCTGAGCTGTGATCCCCATACCTTCTGTCCCCACCCAGACGGTAAGTATTTTCTGGCTCATCAATCATTAGAGCAAACTAAAACTGCGATCGCCCGTTATAGTGAACGGGATGCGAACAAATATGTTGAATTTGTTAACTACTGGTCAACCTTAATGAGTGCGATCGCACCTTTTTTTAATGCCCCACCCCAGTCTATCCTGGGCATTGCTCAAGGTTACAAAGGCAAAAATTTAGCAGATGTTTTGGCGATCGCAGGTTCTAAGGATAAGGCGCTAAACTTTATTCGGACAATGATTACCGCTCCTGAAGACCTCTTAAACGAGTATTTTGATACTGAGTTGGTTAAGGCACCTTTAGCTCGGTTGGCGGCAGAAATTGGCGCACCACCATCGCAAAAAGGAATTACCGCTGGGTTGATGATGTTGGCAATGCGTCACTATCCAGGGATGGCAAGACCAAAAGGCGGCACGGGAGCTTTAACTCAAGCTTTGGTTAAGTTAGTTAAGGCTAAAGGCGGCAAAATCTTGACTGAACAAATGGTTAAAGAGGTAATTGTCGAAGATAATCGCGCGGTGGGGGTTAGGGTAGCTGGGGGTCATGAATACCTGGCAAATCGAGCCGTAATTTCAAATATTGATGTGCGCCGTCTGTTGCTCCAGTTGGTTGCTCCTGATGTGGTCAAGCCTGATTTGAGGGATAAAGTTGAGCGTCGGATTACTAACAACAATGAAACCATCCTCAAAATTGACTGTGCCTTGAGTGAAGTGCCACGCTTTACTGCTTATGAGGATGAAAGTCAGCAGCATTTAATTGGTACTGTCTTGATTGCCGATTCTGTAGCTCATGTCGAACAGGCACATGCTTTAGCCACTATGGGTCAGATTCCTGATGCCAACCCTTCAATGTATCTAGATATCCCCAGCGTACTCGACCCAACTTTAGCCCCCCCAGGCAAACATACCCTGTGGATAGAATTTTTTGCCCCTTACCAGATAGCAGGGAAAGAAGGGACAGGACTACACGGCACAGGTTGGACTGATGAGCTGAAAAACCAGACTGCCGATAATGTAATCAATAAACTAGCAGAGTATGCTCCCAATCTTAAAGACTCAATTATTGCCCAACGGGTGGAAAGTCCTGCCGAATTAGGGGAAAGACTAGGCTCATATAAAGGCAATTATTATCATCTAGATATGACCCTAGATCAAATGATCTTCTTACGTCCCCTGCCAGAAATCGCCAACTACACAACACCCATCAAAAATCTGTATCTAACAGGTGCAGGAACTCATCCAGGTGGCTCAATTTCAGGTATGCCTGGACGTAATTGCGCTCGCGTCTTTCTCCAGCAGCAACAACCCCTAGCTAAGATACAACAATCCGTAAATTCAACCCTGCGATCGCTTTTTGGTCTTGATTAAATGGTAATCGTCAATAAATAGCTATTAATTATGCAGGATTATATGAGATATAAAAGAGAAGATCAATTATTCAATGAGTTGTGGGATGCAATAGAAGAAGAAGAAGAAGATCTAGAAAAAGTTTCCGAATTAATAAAACGTGGCTGCGATGTCAATGGAAGAGATGGAGCTGCTTTTGACGATGGAGTTACTTTTCTCATGGTAGCAGCAGCATCAGGAAACTTAGAAATTGTCAAATTACTAATAGAATCAGGCGCAGATGTAAACGCATGGTCTAGAGATTCTGACCTGATCCAGCTATGAAAAATCAAGCAGATGCCAGCTTTTGTTTCTCAGCTAGCTTATCGGCGATTGCTTTTCTCAAATAATCATTACGTTCTTTAGCAGGAATAGCCATCCAAGCATCGTACTGGCTTACTGGAACTTTTACTTGTACAGGTTTGCGAGACGTTCCTTCAGGTACAACTCTCGGTATTTTAATTAGTCCTTTAGTGTTTGGATTGGGATTAGCCATAATTGTATTCGTTGGTATACCTCGAATAAGGTATAATTTTGTTATGGAGAGAGAAGAGTTTGGACGCTTGGCTCCCTCCATAAGCTAAAAGCCAATGCTGGCTTTACATCACCGCAAACGATAAAAATTTAGCAGATGAATAACTATAGTATACATCAACTCAATCTAGACGTAATCGCTCTAGAAGCCAAACATCAAGAAGACTTTGAGCGCTCGCTTGCTCAACAAAAA
>JBCCDL010000878.1:0-2754 GCA_039030815.1 Cyanobacteria bacterium P01_A01_bin.83
AAAAAATAGAGCGCGCAGGCAATGGATACTGATGCCGATACATAATTACCTGCCCCAGAAACATAAAATACTCCCCCACAACCGTCAGTACCGTTAAATCCATGACCATTAAGTTTGCCTGCATCAATCAAAGGTTTTTGTGCAGCAGCTAAGAGAAAGTTGATCACCACAGATGCCATGAACCAGCGCTGTATTCTGGAAAAAGATTCTTGTGAGAAAGGAATACATACAATGGCAATCAAAAACATCATCGGCTCTCCGAGCATCATGAAGCTAGCAATGGCATTAATAAAACCAGCCTGATTCCATAAAGCGCTGGACAAAATTGCTAGCCAAAAAATGAATAGTCCCCAGAGTAAAGATTGAACTAAGCGAGTTTGGGCTGGATTTCGACTAGAGGTTGTAGCTAATACAATCCATAAAACAAAAGGGACGGCAACAAAATGTGCATGAACTAAAATAGAAGGAGCAGGAGTCATGGTTGTGACAATCCGCCCGTAAAAAACTAAGGAAAAGGCAAAAATTATTAAATTAGTATTATTAGTCCAAGCAATATTTTTTTCAGACTTATTAATTATTGATTCAGCACTATTAAACATGATTTGCTTAGTCAGTTAAAATATCCCGATTAATATAAAAAGTTTCTTAGACCGAATTATTTGATTGCTTGAGATAGTCTGCTAACTTCAAGGCAAAAGCCACAATCATAAAAGTTGAATTAGCTTGACCAGAAGTTACAAAAGTGGAACTACTGGCAACAAATAGATCATCAAATCTATGCACATTACAATTGACATCCACAACACCTTGATTAGGATCTGCTGACATCCGAGTTGTTCCAACTTGATGAAACCCGTCTCCTGCCTGTGTCCAAACAGTTTCTTCTAAGTCATCACTTAGATATTCAAGGTATCCACACTCGTGCTTTCTTAGATGTTGATCCCAATGGTGATGCGCTTTGACGACACTCTTTATATCTTGCTCAGTAAAACGCAGATCAATGTTCAAGCGACGCATTCCCAAAACATCTCTCTCATTACTCAGACTAACGGTACTATCGGAGTTCGGTACCTGTTCGCTATGGTAATGCAGTGGATATTCGTTAGCAGCACTGTAAACAAACAACGCAGGAATTTTCCGTTTAGCAATAAATCTGCTATAGCCAAAATCGGGAATAAAAGACAAGATATTACCCAAGTCTTTAATAATATTAAGAATATGAGGATAGTAAATCCCTTTATCGTTACCAATCGCCGCTCTTCTAATTGCTGTTGAAGCGCCAAGACGAGTCTTTAACAAGGGTAAATTTAAGGCTATGTATGCAGAAGATAAAATACCATTTTGATGAGAATAATCACCAAACTCTGGCGCACCCAACCAGCCAACCGTATTTGAAAGTTGATGCTCGATTAAAAACTCTGAGGTAAATGAGAAACGTCTACGTAAATAGGTGTTATCGGAATCTCGATCAAAACCGAAGATAGTTTTCTCAGGAGGAGTAGTAAATTTAACCTTAGCAATATCTCCTGAAAGATGTCCCATGTAAAACTTACCCAAAAGCCCACTGTGGTTGCCAATTCCCCCCGAATGATAACGGTCAGAAGCCAATAATAGACGGGTGTTATTTAAAGCCCCTCCAGCTAAAATATATTTTTGGCACTTAACGCTAAATTGCTTACCTGCTAATGTTTTGGTTTGCAGTAATTTAACTTTGTTTCCTGTTTCAGTAGTGACAATTTCAGTACATGTTAAGCCATAAAATAGCTTAATGTTTTGCGATTGTTTTAGTTGAGTCAGATATTCTTTGCCAAAGTTGGTTGGCAACGACCACCGCTCAAGAGTTGAGGTTAATACATCTTCATCAGGTAAACCAGGTACAATTGACTTTTGCTCAATATGAGCAATGTTATTAATGTCAAATTCAGCTCGACCGCATAAGAAATAATCGCTTGCTCGTTGAAAATAAACTGACAAGTCCTCATAGGTTACTGGCCAATCAGAGTCAGCAATATAGTTGCGTTGAGCAAAGTCCACAGGATCGTAGGGAACACAACGTCCTCCCCATATGGTAGATGTGCCGCCAATTTGTCGGCGAGTACATTCAGACATAGGTGCGTGGAATTGCCGATTAACATAGCCTGCATCACCTAAATCTTGACTTGCCTGATTAAAATCTAAGGAACCACTCTCTAGCAAGGCAATATCGAAGCCAGCCTTAGCCAACTCTAGAGCCAAGACTATCCCAGCAGGACCAGCACCCATGATCGCAACATCAGCAGTGAAGATGCTTTCATCTTGAATTGTTTCAGCGTTAATTAGCATAAGGCAACCTAAAAAAATTAATAGTGCAAAATAGTTTCGTTACCAAGGAGGTAACGAACCCAAAACTTTCAAGTGAAAACTTTTGCTTAATTAGCCAATAAAACTTTTTCTTGTTTTACTGTTTGCTGCTGAGGTTTATTCTCTTTGCTGAAGTAGAGTTTGATTGCCTCAATATTTTTCTCTACATCACGGCGAGAGTAGCTAGGATATGTTGGTAGATAAATTAGTCCATTGGCAACACTACGAGCATTAGGACAATCGCGATAGTACTCTTGGAATTGAGGCAGATCCGCATTATTGACAAAATGACCTAAAGCAATATCTCTGCCTTGCTCAAACATAAATGTCCGCAATGCTTCTCTATCAGGGCATTGTAGAGGATACCAGAGATAAGTAATCGATTTATCAGAACGTAATGGTGGCAAGATTAAC
>JBCCDL010000879.1:0-2750 GCA_039030815.1 Cyanobacteria bacterium P01_A01_bin.83
CTAGGGCTTGCTGAATAAATACGGAAATGTGATGCAGCATACATTTTCAGACCAGAGGAATATATTCAGGTGCAATAAAAAGGTCTAAAATGATTCAAAACCCTTGCATTACCGTGAGTAGCACGCTAAGCGTGTCTAGTATGTATGTACCGAAAAGAGGAGCAAGTTCAAAGCCCAGCAGAAAATTTTGAACTCCCCTTTGATGGAAAGTTGTCTGGGGATAATCGTTGGGTGATTATGGCTTCATTAATACCTTGGTGGGAATTTGAAGAAGAATATGCTTCAATTTTTTCTGAGGAAATGGGGGCACCTGCCAAACGGTTTCGTATGGCGCTAGGAGCTTTAATTATTAAAGAGAAACTAGGGATAAGTGATAGAGAGACCGTAGAGCAAATAAAGGAAAACCCTTATCTACAGTTTTTTATAGGAATGTCATCCTATAATCAGGATACTCCATTTGATGCGTCGATGTTAGTTCATTTTCGTCAAAGAATAGGTGTAGAACTAGTCAACAGAATTAACAAAAAAATGGTGAAGGAGATGTTAGAAGATTCTTCTAAACCAATAAAAAAAAAGAGTTAAATGAATCAAGAAATAGGGGAAAGTTAATATTAGATGCAACTTGTGCGCCAAGTGATATTAGTTACCCTACAGATTTAGGAATATTAAATCAAGCCAGAAAGCATACGGAAAAAATTATAGATTTTCTATATGAACAAGTTAAAAATCAACTAGATAGAAAGCCAAGAACTTATCGTAAACTTGCACGAAAAAATTACTTAAGAGTTGCTAAAAAACGTCGCGTATTCCTTCATGAAAGAAGAAAAGCAATTAAACAACAACTCCAGTATATTAGAAGAAATATCTCTCATATTAAACAGCTAGTTAAGACAGGAGCAACTCTATCTGAATTGAGTAATAGGCAATATAAAATATTACTAGTAGTAAGCGAAATTTATCGTCAGCAATTATGGCTCTATGAAAATAAAAAGAAGAGTATAGATGACCGCATTGTTAGTTTAAATCAACCACATATACGTCCAATTATTCGGGGTAAAGCTGGTAAAGCAGTAGAGTTTGGGGCAAAATTATCAGCCAGCTATTTTGATGGATATGTATTTTTAGACCGTATTAGTTGGAATAACTTTAATGAATCAGGAGACTTAAAAACACAAATTGAATCCTTCAAAAACTATACTGGTTATTACCCAGAATCTGTTCATGTAGACAAGATTTATCGTACACAAAAAAATAGAGCTTGGTGCAAAGAAAGAGGTATTAGAATCAGTGGACCGCCTTTAGGAAGACCACCTATCAATATTAGTAAAGAGAAAAAGAAACAAGCTGCCTCGGATGAGAAAATTCGTAGTTCCATTGAAGGGAAGTTTGGACAAGGTAAAAGAAGATTTAGTCTCAATTGTGTAATGACTAAACTTTCTCATACTTCTAAAACTGCAATCGCAATCACTTTTTTAGTAATGAATCTTTCCACCTATCTCTCACGTTTATTGAGAGCTTTTTTATGTCTATTTTTCAGAAATCTACCTTTTTTACAGCCTGACATTAGCAGATATTATAGATTAATCATACATCATAAATAAAAGCTTATTTGTTACTCATCCTTGAATAATTAGTAAATCTCCATCTCACTTTTTTATTACTTTTTCAGCAAACCCTAAGTAGCCTTCTAACTCCGCTTGTGCAATCACTTGTTCTGAAACGATTTGAGTCGAGCAATCTAAATTTGATGCAGCAGATGCTTGCAATACATAAGCTGTATGCGTCATAATGAAATTCCTTGAATAAAGGACAAGAGGCGAGCGCAAAAGTTTTCCAGGCTGGAGCGTTCGCCTTTTATATTTGTGTAACATCTCTGCCACACACACTATTAGTAGCACTACTGTTAGTAATAGTAAAGTGGCTAGAAATGATTTTTCTATTATGATTAGTAATGCTACTCTTGGTAATTATTTATGTTAATTATGATTATACATCCTAGAGATAGCCAACTGAAAGTAGTGCTACTGTAAGGAGTAAGAATTAGGAAATGCCTGTGCTTGTAAAATTAAAAAATACTAGGGAAGCTTTAGGCTTGTCCCAAAACGAGCTAGCAAGAAGAACTGGCTATAGTTTGCAAAATATTCAAAAAATTGAGCAAGGTAGAGCAGCTTCTATAACTTTTGATGCCCTTGAGCGATTCTGCAAAGTTCTAGAATGCCAACCTGGAGACCTTTTAGAATGGCAGCCAGATAATATTGATGATAAGAAGCAAGAATTTTCAAATCACCAAAAAGTAGGAGACACATTAAGGGAATCACAAAAAAGCCACCCATCAAAACATATAAAAGGTCAAATAACTATAATTACCATTGATGAAAGTAAAGATGTGGCATAAAAGTGGTTTGTAAGAATTACCAAGTCAACCAGGACAAATGCATAAAAAATAATTATCTCTGCTCTTATTTACTACCAAAAGCTACAATAAGGAGGTTCTATGAATTAATTTAAGTATTTGCAAAAAGCAAAAAGGGAGCTACTAAATAATAGAGTAAATACTAATTATTAATACTAGATTAAGTTAACGATGAAGCAAGATATCTAAGCACATTAGAAGCAAAATACGCTCATCTTTATAGTGAATTAATATCAGTATCATTGGCTCCCATATTTATTATTTTGAGTAAATGCTAAAAGAGAAAGATTATCTAATTAATCAGATTAAGGGAATATATCATCATTTCAATTGATGA
>JBCCDL010000880.1:0-2749 GCA_039030815.1 Cyanobacteria bacterium P01_A01_bin.83
ATTTTACAGTTAACTTTTTTCTTAATTATAGAAAGCTAAAAGCCAAGAGCTATGAAGCGTAACATTAGATATATCATTCCTTTAATTAGTAACGCCCTTTTTCACTACCATTTTAAAAGAACTTGGGGGAGCAATAGTTAAACCGCGACGCACTGGACGCATCGGACGTTTACTAACTAAATCTAATTGAAAACGAGACAATATTGTCACTGTAGCTAGTTTCATTTCTAACAATGCTAAAGCAGAACCAATGCAGCGACGGTTGCCACCACCAAAGGGAATATATTCATAAGGGGAATAAGTCTTTTGCAAGAATCTTTCGGGTTTAAACTGTTTGGCATCAGGATATAAATCTTCTCGATGATGTAGAGAATAAATCGAAACCATCAAAGAGGTGTTAGGTTCAAAATCATATCCCCTAATTGACGTTTGTTTAGTTAGAATACGAGAAAAAGTTCCTGTTGCGATGGGATAGATTCTTAAGGTTTCTAAGATTACAGCATTTAAATAAGGTAAGCGATCTATTGCTTTATAATTGCGATCTGAACCCAAAGAATTTAATTCAAACTCCAGCTTATCTTTAACTTCTGGTAAATAGTGAATCCAATATAATAGCCAGGCTAAAGCCGAAGCAGTAGTTTCATGTCCAGCAAATAATAAAGTAATTAATTCATCGTGCAACTCTTCATCTGTCATTCCCTCGCCTTGTTCGTCTTTGGCTAAGAGTAATAAACTAAAAATATCAGTGGAATCTAATTTGCCTGTCGCTAATAATTCACGTCTTTCAGCAATTTCGCTATAGATTAAGCTTCTAATTTCTTGTTTTAATCGTAAAAATCGTCCCCAAGGACTATACTTTCCCCAATCTTTTTGGAGGACAGGGAAAAACATAAAGCTAGAACTTAAAGGAGTATTAAAAATATCTAACAGGTCAGTTAATAATTCTCTTAAGCGTTCATATCTTGCTCCCGAATCAATCCCAAAAACTACTGTTAAAATTACTCGCATCGTAATTTCTTGAGTTAAGGCACGAACTTTAAAAGGCTTGCTTATCTGTAGTGAATTGCATACTTTATTAGTTATCTTAACAATCTCGCTACTACACTTAGCCAAAGATTCACCATGAAAAGGAGGCATCAACAAACGCCGACGATTTTTATGTTCTTGACCATCTAATAGCAGTAAAGAATTATCACCTACTAAAAAATTTAAACCTTGATTACTTTTACCTACAACAAAGCGATCGCGCTCTGCGGTAAAAATATCTTCAATCGCTTGAGGATTGCAGGTCATTAAAGTTGGAGGTCTATTTTTGAATACTACTTTATAAAAATCTCCGTACTCGCGCTGCCGTTTTTCCATAAACTCTAACGGACGTAAAATAGCATTTAAAATGCGAATAGTGCGTAGCCAACCAGAAGTACTTTCAATCGTAGGGATTGTCATAACAGCCTTGTGTCATATATAGATGCTCAATTTGATTGTAACGAAACCCCATTAACGAGGACACGGATTTTGAGGTACATGCGGCTGGCGAAAGCGCTGTCCCTTTGTCTCAAAATCGCATTGGTGTCCGTATTGAGATTACCAACATAATAAATGACAGCCGATGGAACAGTAGTAGCAGTAGCATCATCGAGCATCAGCAATCTAGAGCCACCATAAAAAGTGGGTAATTCTCCCCCACACTCCACAACTATAGCTATCACTCGCCGAATCATACACACCTCACTGGCGATAACCTTTTGCTCTAGCTTGCCAGTGAATCAATTGAAAATATGGAGGAAATTCTAAATAATTGCTGTCAATTAAAGCGATCGCTACATTACACATCCGTTCTGCTTCTGCTCATTGGTCACAGTTAATAATAAATTTACTGTTATCAATACAAGTCACCATGCCTTGCCAATTACCTTTAGTATAGGTAGGGAGTAATTGAGCAGTTGGTTTATCAATATTGGCTGGATGAGGGATAGATAAAGGATAAAGGATAAAGGATGAAGGATAAGGAATGAGGAATAGTATTAATTTATAATGCTGAGAAGATCAGTTATTTTTAGCTCAGATAAGTATAATTACTCAATGCTTGTTCGTAGTTTTTAAGTAGTTTTTGCGCTTGGCTAATAGTTATTAAGTTTTGAGAGAGGGCAATTTCGGTACGACGGCGCATAGTTTCCATCAAGTCTTCAGCATCGTAGTTCACGTAATTGAGTACGTCCTTGATCGCATCTCCCTTAACCAGATGTTTAATTTGATAGCCTTGGGCAGAGACTTGAATCTGAGCTAGATTAGTGCTACCGAAGAGATTATGTAAGTTGCCCATGATTTCTTGATATGCCCCCACCAGAAACATTCCTAAATAATAGGGTTGATTATCTTGAAGGGGGTGTAATTCCAGCAAGTGTTTAATATTCTTGCGATTTACAAAGCGGTCAATTATGCCATCACTATCGCAGGTCAGATCAGCAAGAATTCCCCTAGCAGTTGGTTCTTCATTCAGACGATGAATCGGCATGATGGGAAATAGTTGTTTGATTGCCCAGGTGTCGGGTACAGATTGGAAAATAGACAGATTGACATAGTAAGTTGATGCCATTATTTGGTCTAAATTAGCTAAATCTTCGGGTATATCAACTCTATGTTTGATAATACTGGCAATTTTGTGACAACAAGCCCAGTAAAGTTGTTCGGCGCGAGATCTTTCTGGCAAACTTAAATAGCCTAAATTGAATAAACTAAGAGCTTCTTC
>JBCCDL010000881.1:0-2734 GCA_039030815.1 Cyanobacteria bacterium P01_A01_bin.83
AGCACGGTCAATTGCTAACTGTTCAGCACGATCGACAAATTCGCAGCCGCCATAATAGCGCTTACCTGGAAGTCCTTCGGCATATTTATTAGTTAAGACTGAACCTTGAGCTGCCAACACCGCAGGAGAAGTAAAATTTTCACTGGCGATTAGTTCCAGATGCGATCGCTGACGACCCAATTCTAGATCGATAATTTCAGCAATTTCTGGATCTGTTTGCGCAAGGAAATCTAAATTAGTTTGAGTCACGATCTCGATTCTATATATTTTAAGAAGTATTATCTATGCTATCTAATTCAGTGTCCCCTGGAAACATTCATAGTTTTATCTAAAGCTTTAAGCGTTGCGTTTCTACTGGGAAGCCGTCTTTCCCTGGGATTCTGTCCCCACGTTCCCGTGTAAAAGGGTCACCTACCCCGCCTATATTAGTAGTAAGCAATGAACCTAGTAGAATGCAAGGCACAAAAATTTAACTATTACGATACTATAATAAATAAATGATAGTAGGCACTACAGAAGCAGCTAAAGTTTTAAATATATCTACTGCCAGACTTAGAGTATTGTTAATAGAGGGCAGAGTAGAGGGAGCTTACAAGACAGGTAAAATGTGGTTAATTCCTTTGTTTAATGGAAAACCAATTATCAGCAGAGGTTCCAGGGGTCCTGCTCCTCGTTGGCGCAATCCGAGAAAACCTGCCAAAACTATTATTCATGTGAACAGTCAAAGGATCAGATCCAACAACAAACATCAACAAACGCAGCCAGTAATTACGGTAAAAAACGGCAACACTAACCGATATGGACATGAGGTAGAAATACCAGGGGGATGTCGTGTGGTGTATCGCCCCGAGCGCTCGCTCTGTGGTGCTAAAGTTTGGATTGAAAGTCTTTATGAAGTTAAAGTGATTTAAGCGCATTCAATAATCAATCCCATGTGGACAGAGATTTCCCAAGCTATTAGCAAAGCAACAGGACAACAATTGGCGATCGCCACTACCAATTCGGTTAGCGGTGGCTGTATTAATCAAGGTTATAAGGTCAGTAGTAAAGATACTACCTATTTTGTCAAGCTGAATAGAGCCTCTGAGGTAGAAATGTTTGCCGCTGAAGCTTTGGGGTTACAGCAAATGCAGGCAACACAGACTATTACTGTACCAGAGCCGATCTGTTGGGGAACAGCAGATAATTCTAGCTATATTGTCTTACAATGGCTAAATTTAGCAAGTGGCAATAGTCAAAGTTGGAGATCAATGGGTCAACAGTTGGCAGCAATGCACCGCCAAGGAACAAGCCAAGATTTTGGTTGGTCACGCAACAACACCATTGGTTCTACTCCTCAAATTAATACCTGGATGGATAACTGGGCAGATTTTTTTGCCCAACAGCGTATTGGTTATCAGTTGAAACTAGCTAAACGACGAGGTGGTAATTTTCCTGATACCAAAAAAATAGTTGAGGCGGTCAGAAATAAACTAGCTGATAGACAACCGCAACCCTCTTTAGTTCATGGAGATCTGTGGTCGGGAAATGCGGCAATTAGCAGCGATGGCGCACCGATAATCTTCGATCCTGCTACCTATTATGGCGATCGCGAAACAGATATTGCCATGACGGAGCTTTTTGGCGGTTTTGGTGCAGCTTTTTACCAGGGCTATAACGAAGCATGGCAATTAGACAGCGGTTATCAACAGCGTAAGCAGATCTACAATCTATATCACGTTCTAAATCACTTTAACCTCTTTGGTGGAGGATATGCAGGTCAAGCTCAAAGAACAATCAGCAACATAATATCATAGGATTAGTTTCTGACGACCCCAGGAGAACTAAGATGACTATGACTACCACAGATCTCTGTTGTACATTAGCGCCCTATTTTCAGGTATCTGAGGGCAAGATGCCTGCCTTTAGGCAACTATGCGAACGTTTTGTTGAGCAAACTCGCAAAGAGCCTAAGTGTCTCCATTACGGTTTTAGTTTTAACGGTAATGTAGTTCATTGTCGCGAAGGCTACCAAGATGCAGCAGGATTACTCAATCATTTAGACAACGTCAAAGCAATCTTAGATGAAGCATTAACAATTTCTCAGCTTATTCGCCTGGAAATTCATGCTCCTGAAACAGAATTAGCAACACTAAAAGAGCATCTAGCTCATTTGGAGCCTCAGTTTTTTTGTCTGGAATATGGTTTTCGCGTTTAAATACGGTCGAACAACAGGGCGGTTTAGCGAACCTCACTCAGGCGATCGCTTTAAGTTAAGTTGAAAATTCAATACCCTCCATATCTGATCTTTCAGATTTACCAAAAATTTTGTTTAAAACTATAGAATTACGTATTTAGATTAGGACACTTGCTACTTGTGAGGCATCGCGCACATGCGGGCAAGCCCTTTGTTGGGGGTTCCCCCGCAGAGCCTTCGGCTCAAGTACAGAGGCTACCGCCTCAGAGTCAGCTTCGCTGACGATGGCGCGTAAGCGCCGTTCTAGCGACGCTTCGACGCTTCGCGTCGTGCAGCGAATGCCGAACCCGAAGGGCTACTTGCTACTTACGAACCGTCAACTTTTGTATTGTCCTAACATAACTTTGTACGGCTATACCAGGATGCTTTTTTATCAGGTTAGTGAACCAGATCGATAATCAAATATAGTTAAAAGGAAAGATATAGCAAAATAACATAATGAGAAATAGTTTTTTTGATTATTCACTAGATAAAAGGACTATTAAAAAAAGAATTCGG
>JBCCDL010000882.1:0-2724 GCA_039030815.1 Cyanobacteria bacterium P01_A01_bin.83
ACCCTACTAGCGATCGCTTATCTGTTCGGTTTATTGGTAGACTGGGTATTTTCTTGGTTTAATTCGGATAATGGCGGTGATGATTTTCGCGATGGTGAACCAGATACTCCCCCACCATCCCCACCAGGAAAAGCACTAGAGATAGATCAAGGTGAAAAACGTCTGGTAGAAGTTGACGAGTCTTATTACTTAGAAGAATTTGATTTAAGTAAAAAGTAATAGTCTTGATTCGGCTTTAGAAAGTCTTTTCTCTTCATTCCACTCAAATTCCATACTCAAAATTGAGTCAATGATTAATCAAGGATAAAGCATCAATACTATACAGAGCGATCGCTATATTTTTTGCTTGTAATTACAATCAGGTATCAAGCTTGGTTATCAGAACTACCTGACTCGGTACTTCCAGCAAAAGCGCTCGGTCGGCTACGGGTTGCCTAATCGCTCTTGTTCGGTAAACGTCATCCTGTCAAATTAATTACTTTAACCTCGTAAAGACTTTCGATCCAAACTCTAGCACCACACATTGGACTATCAGGACGATACACGACACGACATCCTCCTGGTATTTCTACCTCATGTCCATACTGATTGGTATTTCCTCTCTTGACAGTAATTACGGGCTGTTTAGAAGAAGCTTTTTGATTCTGTCTAATTCTCTGGGTATTAACATGAACCAAGGTTTTAGCTGGTTTACGAGGATTGCGCCAACGGGGAGCGGGACCTCTTTTCCCTGGTTTGATAATTGGCTTGCCATTAAACAGAGGAATTAACCATGTCCTTCCCGTTTTGTATGCTCCTTCTACTCTTCCTGCAATCAAAAGTATTCTCAGTCTGCCAGTAGAGATGTTGAGAATTTTAGCTGTTTGGGTAGTGCCGACTATCATTTAACTCTAACCTTATCGTTATAGTTTTTTTCCAGATGAAACAATAATACATCTAAACTATACTAAGCAATTACTATAGATCTCTAAGGGGAATTAGCTCAATCCCCAAGATTCACAATTCTACAGAAGAAGCATGTAGCGATCGCCTTAACACTAAAGCGATCGCTTTAATTTAAAATCAAACTAATTAGATAATGGTAGTTGAATCATCTATGAGCATGGGGTCGGGTTCACCCAAGGCAAATGCCAGGAATTGAGTCTCTTGACTATCGCTAAAGTTATTATCGCTAACTACGATCAAAGACTGTCTACCATCGGGTAGGATCGGAAGTAAGCATAACAGAGATGGTAAGAAAAGATGAAAAATTCTTTAGTTAAAACTTTGTTAAACGATATTTGTTTGAATGATTATGACAAACAAATATCAGCAATCAAAAAACTACAAGAGTTAAATGCAGAGGAATCAATAATAGCTTTGATTAATATTGGTTTATCCTCACCTGATGATAGAGTTAGAGATATAACTATTGAGGTGCTTCAACAATTAGGTGAAAATCAAGAAACTACAGAAATCTGCTTTTCTCTCACAAAATCTCTGGCTGATTCGGAATACTTAAACAGATCTGACGCACTAGATGCATTAGCTAGCTTGAACTGCACCTCAGCAATTCCAGCTATTCAAAATTTATTACGTAACGATTCTGAATGGCTTGTCAGAGTATCTGCAATAGAAGCATTAGTTCAATTATGCGACGATAGCAATTTGACCACTATCAAAGAACTTGAAAATGCTCTAGAAGATCCTTGTGCCACAGTGAGATCTTATGCCGCCTGGGGCATTGGCATGTTTAGAAGAAAAGAGCTTATTCCCAAACTTCAAAAGTGCTTTTTAGCAGAGAAATCGCTGAAAGTAAGAATAGATATCTTAGCTGCAAAATATCGTTTGGGAGTTAAAGAAGATTTGGAAAACATCATTAATACAATACAAGAGTGCGATGAAAGTTCAGCGCGAAAAATCGTTAACGTTTTATTCGAATTAAGTGAAGAAGAAGATATTTGTCTACAGCTAAAAGACAATCTTTCTTTGATTATTGCATCTTTAAAGACAATCCAAAATTTGTTCCCAATAGAACATAATCACGTTGAACAATTTATGCTTAAACTAAAAACTTAGGAGCTATTTATAAAAATAAAATATTTCGGCTCTACCGAACCTACTATGTAAAACTGTCAGACACAACTAAAGGAAAGTACTGAAAGTATAACTAATGCAGCTATTGACGAATAATAAAAAAGCGATGCAGCGCGTTGGGCGGGTCAGATGCGGGCAAGCCCTTACATGCGGATAAATACATGCGGGTAAACCCTTTGTTTGTCGACTTGAAGCGACACAGAGGCTTCGCCTCAGAGCCTTCTACGAAGGCGATGGCGCGAAGCGCCGTTCAACAAAGGCACAGCTTGCGGAGCAAGCAAGCATCGCAGATGCGATTTGAGCCATTCGGCTCTGTGCCGCATGTAGCGATCGCCCTAGCTCAAAAAGAGATGTAGCGATCGCATTAATTTAGAATTAAACTAATTAGATAATGGTAGTTGAATCATCCATAAGCATTGGATCGGGTTCACCCAAGGCAAATGCTAGGAATTGAGTCTCTTGACTATCGCTAAAGTTGTTATCGCTAACTACGATTAGAGACTGTCTACCATCGGGTAAGATTTCCCCAAAGGATATTGCTTCAGTGTTGTCTAAGTCGATGCCTAAATCGTCGAAGTCTAACAATAAATCTTTTTCTACAGCAGTGATATCTGTATCGCTAAGGCTATCCACACCGCTAATATCAGG
>JBCCDL010000883.1:0-2724 GCA_039030815.1 Cyanobacteria bacterium P01_A01_bin.83
AATACTGTTTGATCATTGTGGCTAATTCTTGCTCTTTTCCTTTTAATTGACTAGGTTTTCCACCTGTAGCTGTTTTAGGTTCAATACTTCCTGTCTCTCGTTTAAGTTTGACCAAATTCCACACCATTGCTCGACTTACTCTAAAGCGTTTGGCTAATTTTCGTACCGATATTCCTACATGCGGCTAAAGCCTTTGTTCGTGGCTAGCAATTATTTTTTCTCTAAGATCTAATGAGTAAGGTTTCATTTGATTAAAGTATTGGCGATCGCTCTTTAGACATTTTCTGTTTATTGTCCCATATCGATATGCAAACCGCTGTATATACCTTTGATCAAGAATTCATCAAAAAAGGGAATGGGAAAGGTAGTTGCCAGGTCAAAAAACTTGAGTAAAGCGATCTCCCTATACAGGTTTCGGCTTAGTTTAACTCAGCGCCTAATTGATTAATACCGAAGCTTTAGCTAAAACTTCTTCAAACACTAAAAACCTTGTCAGTACTTAGTTTAAGGTCGATATGGGAGTAAAATGTGAGAATCGTTGCCACCTCCCGCTATGAATTGATAAAATCTTGCATTCTTCTTTTAGAAGAAAACCTCAGCAAATTAGTTGAAATAAGCCAAGAAAATTCATTATAATTTACTTATGCCTACATATCAAACTTTACTGCCCAAATCAATCTACTCATTCCTCGGCAAAATGAGCGAGTTATATTCGGCTGTAGAAAAAGATATGCACGTAGCATTAATGCGCGGTGATAGCATTGCTACTATTGAAAAATCGCTACAGGCAAAGTACCAAGTAGATAGCACCACAACTAGAAATGTCTATCACAATCTCAAAGGCAAGCATCAAGGAATAAAGGAATTAAGAAAGAATCAGGCTAAAGATTTAAAATCGACTATTAGAAGTATCTCCTCGGCTATTAAGAAACGCCTCAAGAAAAAGACTGTTACTCAAAAAGATAGATTCATAATTCACCAAAAAAAGCGTAGATTAGCTATTAAGCAGCACAAGTTAGACAAGCTGTTAAACGGTGGCTTATCGCTATGCTTTGGGACGAAAAAACTATTTCTTGCTCAATTTAACTTAGAAGCAAATGGTTATAAGGCGCATGATGAATGGTTAACAGATTGGAGAAAAGCCAGGGCATCTAATTTCATGATGGTTGGTTCAAAAACTTATCAAAGTGGCAATCAGTTATGCAGGTTAACTAGTGATGGCAATCTCAAAATAACAGTGCCGATTTGTCTATTAAAAAAATTTGGCAGCCATGTTAATTGTGAGGAAATTAATTTTAGATACGGTCAAACATTCATTGATATTGCTCTGTCGCCAACCCGCCACAAGCGGGGTGATAGTTATCGTAACGGCACAGAGAAAGCTGTAACTCATCGCTTTGTTAAAAAAAATGATAAATGGTATCTCCACACAACAGTTGAATTACCTGATATTCCTTGGATTAGTAGTAAGGCTAATGGCGCAATAGGAGTCGATCTCAATGTAGATTCTATTGCTTGGGCGCATTGTGATAATGAAGGAAACTTGTCTAGTCACGGTCAAATTAAGATCGACCTATCCAATAAATCATCGGGGCAAACAACACATATATTGTCTCAAGCTATCGGACAAATAGTAGATATAGCAGCAGAGAAACAATGTCCAATAGTAATTGAAAAGTTGGATTTTAGTAGCAAGAAAAATAGACTAAGGGAAGGCGGTCAACGTTACGCCAGAATGCTTTCAGGCTTTGCCTATTCCAAATTTGTCGATCTGGCTCAATCAAAAAGTAGATTAAAAGCAATTCAAGTTATCTCAGTTAATCCTGCCTACTCTTCATTAATTGGCATGGTTAAATATATGTCTTTGTACGGGTTAAATTCAGGTACTTCCGCAGCATTAGTACTTGCCCGTAGATGTTTTCGATCAAGAGAGCGTATGCCTAAAGTCCTTTACGCCTTGTTGTCGCCAGTGGATGATGACAAGCACGTTTGGTCTTATTGGGCGCGTATCTCAAAATTAGTTAAGGGTTGCCGTCGGCATAGCTTTTTCGAGATGAGAGTCAGGGTTGGGGTCAAGTCCGATAGTCAAGATCTAGCAATAGATAAGAAGCTATTAGACAAGTCGAACGACATTCCAGTAATCCTTAGTACAGCAAGTGCGCTTGGTTGTACGTCTAACTAACTTTGCCTAAGTTTAAGTAGATTTTTCGTTGCGCTCTCTACCTTCTCTCCAACAGTCATTATTGCTTCTGCAACTTCCATAGCGGTTTTTGCCGAGTCGAGAGTAATTAACTCGCGCTTGAGATAAATACACAAAACATTGCGAAATTCCGAGCGCCAGAGAGCGGGAGCAATCCAATGAGAATCCTTAGAAAATACAGCTTCGGCTAAAGCCGTAAATTCGCTTTTTAAAAGCATATAGACAACCAAGTTCGCATCGACAACAATCACAATCTGCCCTCATTCTTAGCAGCCGTGATTTCAGCAGCACTTATAACTTTATCCGATCCAACTGAAAGTCTAACATTGCGAATAAGTTCTAATCGTTTGGTCGAACTGGAGGGGGAACTCAAATTAGCAGCAGCCTCTAGTAAAAATATTATTTCCGAATTGATGCTGCGACGATTTTTTAGCGCACTCTGTTTAATCTTTTCGTAAAGAGGATCGGGAATATCTCTAACTATTGTAGTCGCCATAGTTATATATTAAAAATATAATATAACT
>JBCCDL010000884.1:0-2723 GCA_039030815.1 Cyanobacteria bacterium P01_A01_bin.83
AAAGTTCCTGTAAATCACCCAGAAGTCGGGGAACGCTTTCAATATTATGGTTACAACCCATAACTATTGTAGAGCAGGATACCGCCACCTCGCGTTAGCAGGTGGTGGAGGCTTCATGAGATGAAAATCAAAATCAAAAACCGCGACGTTGAGACTATGGACTGGGATAATTTGCTGGATGAACTTGATGACAATTGCTACTGTATCTTATTATCTAGCTTTGAACCATGATCAATCCGCGACTACGATTAGAGGTTTGATCAAGAGAATTAATCCCATTCCATAGATCTTCAAGACGAACCCAAGTTGGCGGATATTTATAAGCAGCAACGTCAAGAATTAAGACACGATCGCTCTGTTGATGATATGCTGCAATTGGTGAAATGTGACCACCGCCAGGTTGATTTAAGGCTGGGCGACGATAATTTACTAACATGATGTCATTAGGATTGCTCAAGTTTTTTTGAGCTAAAGAACGAAATTTGGCGATATTAATATCAGCAGCATAAACTAGCTTGGTATTTAGTTGATGAGCTTGTAAAATACCGTTGAGTTGAGCTAAAGTCATGCCGCCAAAGGTGACTTTTAGGGGATGAATAACTTCGCGAGTTTTATGATTGAAGATAGTCGATTGAGTGATGGTCGATTGATCCCTACGCAAGGAGTTTAATGCCACTACTGAACTGGCGACTCCGCAAAATGCTCTTCGTGACTGAGATACAAAGTTTGACTTAAGAAGAGCATAGTCAGCATTAAATTTACTTTCAGCTAAGAGTTGTTCCCCCATTACCGACTCATGGGAAATTAAATTGGATGGTAACTCTTGTCGGGCAATTTCAGGAGTACCGAAAACAAAGTTCAGCAGTATGATTAATGCCACTGTTAATCCACACAATAATGCCAAACCCAAATAGCGTAATAATTTTCGCAGTTTTTTCATCAGTTCAGATTAGGATAAATAATAATTAGAAAAAGTTAATCGCAAATTGTTAAACTAATTGCCTATTGCCTAACTCGATCAAGATGTATCTAAGTGATACGATAAATGCTATATCTTGAGTAATCGGCACTCAGTCACAATCTATTACCCTCAAAGGGGAAATGTTTTAACTATTGTCGGTGTTTTTGTGACTGATGTTACTTTTAAAAAGCCGAATCTTAATCAAAAATAAAGTCGATCTGTTTAATTCTCTCCTTAGTCTAATATCAGAGATACAATTCAACTAGAGCCACTATAGTCGCACTGGGTTAATGACATATACCACTAACGAATTAATCAAAATACTAGACTGTGAGCTAAAGGAGAATTGGAAAGGAAAGCGTGTAGTCTTATCTTCTGCCAGTAGACTTAATGATCCTGTCGTAGCAAAAGCACTCAATATGGATCAGGTAAACAAAGTCTTTGCCTATCGTGACTTTCGCAGTCAAATTCATGAGTATCAGCAGCAGCATGGTGTCTCAGGAATTATCTGGCGTACCTGTCGCTTCAATGATCAAAGTATTACCTCTCCTGAAATCCACAATCAGTTGATTCCTGTCCCAGGAGACAAAGAAACCCTGATTGCAGCTCGCTCCGAAATTTTAGATTTCTGGCATCAAGCAACACGCCACATGAATTATTGGTTAGTCAACTCTCGGCTCGATCCTCAAGGCAATCATCATCAACTCATTTCTCCAGAATATCTCTCTAAATTAATTACTCAAACCGAATGGGCAGAAATTGATGCTGCCCGTACTGAAATATACTTGGGTTTGTGTTGGGGCGATCCTCAAGACTATCGCTATCAGTGGGCGAAGCCAAAATCAGGTTGCGATCGCATTATTGCTACAGTATCCGAACCGAGCGCCATCAAGATATAGTGGTTTATACTGGTATGCCTTAAAAGTTAATTTACATTGAATTTATGTCTCAACAACACGCCGTGGGGGTAATTCAAACCTTGGGGTTTCCTGCTGTTTTAGCCGCTGCTGATGCTATGTTAAAAGCGGGACGTGTCACCCTGGTTTATTTTGATAAAGGAGAAAGCGGCACTTTTGTAATTGCTATTCGTGGTCCTATATCTGAAGTTAGACCTTCAATGACAGCAGGATTAAAAGCAGCAGAAGATACTTTTGGGGGTAAAGTAAATACTCACTATACTGTTCCTAATCCTCCCGATAATGTAGTAGCTGTTCTACCTATTGACTATACCGAAGAAGTAGAACAGTATCGTTATTTTTAAATCTAGTTGATAACAAATTATGTTTGAAAACTAGCCCCCGTCAGCTAAAATTAGTATTCGTAAATGTAATCTCAGAATTTAATCTCAGATTCCTGAATCTATATCAATAATTGATAATCTAAGGAGTAAGTATATGCCATCTCAATCTGCCGTAGGATCAATTGAAACCAAAGGATTTCCTGGTATCCTAGCCGCAGCCGATGCTATGGTAAAAGCAGGAAGAGTCACTCTAGTTGGTTATATTCGTGTTGGTAGCGCACGGTTTAATGTCAATATTCGCGGTGATGTCTCAGAAGTTAAAACTGCTATGGCTGCGGGAATTGATGCAGTCAAAAAGGCAGAGGGTGCTACTTTGGAATCTTGGGTAATTATCCCCCGTCCTCACGAAAACGTCTGTGCCGTGTTACCGATTGACTACACAGAAGAGGTAATGCCTTACTTTGACCGCGTCGAAGGCAGAACTCTGCCAATTGCTCCTAATAATTAATCCATAATCTAAAT
>JBCCDL010000885.1:0-2722 GCA_039030815.1 Cyanobacteria bacterium P01_A01_bin.83
AGAGGCTTCCTTTTTAATTAATTTATGATTGAAATTTAATTCACAATAATATTAGATACGTCTGATGTGAATTAATAAAATGACTAGATCGGCTGGAAATAAGTTAACTACGCTACTCAAAATTTTCAGATCGAGACTCAATGATTGAATCTCAATGATTATTATGAGCTAAAAGCGCAGCGCATTCGCGCAGTACGCCCTGCGGGCTTCGATGCGAAGCATCGTGCAGCTAAAAGCTAAAAGCTAAGAGCTAAAAGCTAAGAGCTAAAAGCTACGAACTAGCAACCTAGAGAGGGAAGATAATTCACACCAAGCGTATTAGATATGAGTATTAATTTGCTCTATGGCTTGGGTACAGACAGCGCAACTACAGCCTAGATGATCGTCATCAAAATTGGTGTGCAATTGCAGAGTTGAGCTAACAACATTTAGACTAATGGCAGGTGATGCAGTCTGGTTGAGCCAGTTATCAGTAGGAGTCACTGCCAGGGCTGAATTAGTAAATAATAATAATGCCACTAGGCTAGAAGAAGTTGTTAATAATCGTAATAGGGTTTTAATCATTAAATCTTTTTGTGTTAGTTAGTAATTTTGGTTATTCGCACAATTATAACAACTAGGTTATATTGCCTGAACTTCAGTAATTTTCACTATAGTTTGGACAAATTAATTATTAATGAGAATCAAAGACAATAGGTAAATTTTATGATGCACGGGTTTATTCCTCCTCAACGTTACTTTCCTTATCTGACCTGGAAAGAAATTGAACAGATGCCCAATAAAGAGAATGTGGTAATTATTCAACCTATTGGTGCGATCGAACAACATGGACATCATTTGCCCTTGGCAGTAGATGCTGCAATTAGTTTAGGAGTAATTGGTAAAGCTTTAGGGCAGTTAGATACAACTATTCCTGCTTATGCCTTACCCTGCTTATACTATGGCAAATCCAACGAACATCAAGGCTTTCCTGGAACAATTAGCCTCAGTGCCACCACTCTGTTATCTGTAATTAAGGAAATGGCGGTTAGTATTTACCAAGCAGGTTTTCGTAAACTCGTGCTGATGAATTCTCATGGTGGTCAACCACAGATTATGGAAATAGCCGCCCGAGATCTGCATCAAGAACAACCTGATTTTGCCGTATTTCCCTTATTTACCTGGCGTGTCCCCCATAATGCTGCCCAAATGTTAACCCCTCAAGAGCAAGAATATGGTATACATGCAGGAGATGCGGAAACTAGTATCATGCTTTCTTTATTACCCGAACAGGTTCAGATGGAGCAAGCGGTCAAAGAGTATCCCCAAGGATTACCAGAAGCTAGTTTGCTTGATATGGAGGGTCAACTACCTTTTTCCTGGCTGACCAAAGAATTAAGTACCAGTGGGGTGATGGGAGATGCCACTGTTGCCACCAAAGCTAAAGGCGATCGCATTTTGCAATCCGTTGCTGAAGGTTGGGTACAGGTAATTCAAGATATTTACAAATTTCAGCAACCAAGTATCAATCAATAGCATTTGCGATCGCTATAGCGCCCCACTTCTGTTCAATCATCAACGATTTAACGCTAAAATACTCTTTGCGGAATTAGATAAACCATAAATAAGGGCAGAAATGCGCGTCTCTCTAAACTGGCTAAAAGAATTTGTCGATATCAATATGTCTCCCGAAGAGTTGGGGAGAGTGCTGACTATTGCAGGGTTTGAATTAGAAGAATTAATCGATCTGCGGGCAAATGCTGACGGGGTTGTGATCGGAAAAGTGCTAGAGCGATCGCAACATCCTAATGCTGATAAACTAAGTGTCTGTAAGGTGGATGTTGGTGCGGGAGAACCTTTGAATATTGTTTGTGGCGCGTCTAATGTCAAAGCAGATATTTTGGTACCTGTAGCTACGGTAGGGACATATTTACCTGCAATAGATTTGAAGCTCAAGCCGACAAAGTTGCGAGGGGAACCTTCGGAGGGGATGATTTGTTCTTTAACGGAGTTGGGTTTAGAGAAAGAATCTGATGGCATACATATCTTTTCAGAAGATGATATCAAGCCTGGAGATGACGTGCGCCCCTTGTTAGGTTTGAATGATGTAATTCTGGATTTAGCTACTACCGCTAACCGCGCCGATGCTTTAAGCATGGTGGGTATTGCGCGGGAAGTTGCGGCTTTGACTAATACCGAAATAAGATTACCCGAAGTTAAAGAACAAAATATTGCTGATGCTAGTTCTTTAAACATAGATGTAAAAGAACCCGATGCTTGCATGGCATATATCGGCACGTTAATTGAAGGAGTAAAAATTGAGCCTTCTCCTGATTGGTTAAAATGGCGACTAGAAGCAGCAGGTACACGCCCCATTAACAATGTGGTGGATATTACGAACTATGTTTTGTTGGAATGGGGACAACCGCTACATGCCTTTGATCGCGAAAAGCTTAACTCTGTTGCAGTCAGTGAAGATTTAACTTTGGGAGTGCGTTTTGCTAAGGAGGGAGAGAAGTTACAGACGTTAGATGAACAGTCAAGAGATTTAGCTACCCAAAATTTATTAATTACCGCCAATGATCAGCCTGTAGCTTTAGGAGGAGTTATGGGCGGTGCAGAAACAGAGGTGGATGACAATACGACTAATATTGTTTTAGAAGCAGCACTATTCGATCCTGTAGCAATTCGTCGTTCGTCTCGCGCTCAAGGTATGCGTAGTGAGGCTTCTACCCGTTATGAA
>JBCCDL010000886.1:0-2716 GCA_039030815.1 Cyanobacteria bacterium P01_A01_bin.83
AACGACAAACTGGCAAGGTCGTAGCCATCAATGGAAATTGTGCCCTCGGTAGGTAGATAGAATCCCAAACACAATTTAGAAAGAGTTGTTTTGCCTGAACCACTGCGTCCCACTAGGGCAACTGTCTGTCCTGGCTGCACTTCAAAAGAAATATTCTCTAAAGTATTGCTCTCGCTTTCATCGTGATAGCGAAATGAAACGTGGTCAAATTTAACATGACCTTGAAGTAAAGGCAGAGATTGACGAACTTGAACCTGTAAGTCTTCTTCTGGTTCGGTATCAATCACGTCGTTAATGCGTTCAATGGCAATAATTATTTCCTGCAACTCGTTCCAAACAAAGGTCAATCGCTGGAAAGGACTAATTACGTTACCCATGATCATATTAAATGCTACCAACTGTCCGATAGTCAGCTCATCATTAATTACCTGCCAAACTCCAAACCACAAGAGAACGGTAGTTACTAATGTATTAATGGTAGAACTAGAAATACTCATGATGTTGCCGATTACCTCCCCTGAAAAAGATTTTTTGACTGACTTGCCAAATAGCCCTTCCCAGTGCCAGCGTACCGTCTGTTCTACAGCTAGAGCTTTTACGGTGCGGATACCAGTCAAAGATTGAATCAAGTATTTGGTCTGTTCGTTAGAGGCGGCAAATATTTCCCGCGAAATCCTTCGTAGAAAAGGAGTAGAAACCAAGGCTAAGATAACAAAGGGCGGGATAATCAGCAAAACTAAAAAAGCCAGCTTCCAGCTATACCAAAACATCAGTCCGGCATAGACAAACATAGTGAGCAAGTCGAGCAAGATTGACAGAGTTTCTCCCGTCAAAAATTGCTGAATCTTGCGATTTTCTTGAACCCGCGACACAATATCCCCCACATAGCGAGATTCAAAATAGCTTAGGGGTAGCCGTAGAGTGTGATTGATAAACCCAACAATTAAGGAGATATCAACTCGATTGGCAACATGATCTAAAAGATATTGTCGCAATCCCGTCATACCTACCTTAAATAAACCAAAAATAAGTAAGCCTAAACCAATAGCGTTCAAGGTTAGGGTGCTACGCTGTACCACTACTCGATCTAGTAGCAGTTGCGTAAAAACTGGCGTAATTAAGCCAAACACCTGAATCATTACTGATGCTAGAAAAATTTCCATCAGAACAACTCGATGGGGTTTGACTATTTCCACAAATTGCCAAAAAGGAATACTTCTTTCTTCAGCATCTTTAAGTAAAGTAGTAGGCTGAAGCAACAAAGTATAGCCAGTCCAACCTGCTTCAAATTCGCTGTGGGTAAGATTGCGCTGACCGATCGCAGGATCGCAAACCACAACCTGAGTTGAAGTTACCCGATATACCACAATATAATGCTTACCCTCCCAGTGAGCGATCGCAGGCAAATCTTGTTCTGCCAAACTTTCCAGGCTGGTTTTGACTGGACGAGTTATAAAGCCGATGCTCTCTGCGGCTATGACTAAACCTCTTAATGATGCTCCATTGCGATCGGCATGAGATATCTCCCGCAGACGATTTACGCTAAAACGCTTGCCCCAATATTGCCCCACCATAACCAAAGATGCGGCACCGCAGTCAGAAGCACTTTGCTGTTGGAAGAAAGGATAACGTTTAGTAATCCTCTGCCATAAATGCCCTACCTGTAGTGTGGGACTAGGAAAATAGGCTTGAGAGATCTTTTTTCCCTTAATCCCTGAAGGGTTAGATTCGGCAGGCTGAATTTGCTGGGCAAAATCGTTTGGTGTTTTTGGCTGAGGGGTTATAGCTGCTGGTATTGCTTCACTATTATCATTTGAATCTACACTCGCCAAACCTTCAGGTGAGCCAGCCAACTGAGATAGTTGAGGTAGATATTCGAGGGCTATCTTCCAGGTAGATTCGTCAAAAGTGTATATTTCTGTTGAGCGGTCGACTGACCAATCACCATTTTCAGGCTGAGGGAAATAGATGCTGCCGTTACTAAGTTCTTTACCCGAAGAGTGAGACACTTTTCCCTGTCTGAGTAGCCAAAATCGCCGATTTTCCAAATAAACTGGCAAACTACCTATCGTCAGATTATGTCTTTGTAACAAAGAAAATGCCTGCTCGAAGTTAGTCTGTTTAGACAAAGCTGCAATTTGGGGACATAGCAGCAGCCAGTTGAGCATCACCGCTCGACGATAAAGACGATTTTTAATTTCGTGATGATAAAAATCAAGCTTTCTTAAGTTCTTTTGACTTAAATAGCCGACCCGTACATTCGCTGAAGCTCTTGCTGAATAAGGTAAAAAAGATGCTTCGGGAAAAATTGTATTTTCGCCCCATGAATCCCCTTGATTCAAAGTCGTAACTAGAGTGCGATCGCTGTCTACTAATCTTACCTTGCCAGACAAAACAACATACACACCTGCATCGCTTTTATCGGCAGACCAAAATTGCTGACCTGCAACGGGCTGCTTAATTTCTAAATTTTTAAGGCAGAAAACAAAGTCAGTATCGTTAAGGGTTGTTCCTAAAGTTTGGCAGAGCTGTTCTCGATCTATAGTAGTGGGAAAGGTATCTTGAACCATAATTAAAATTTCAGTTAAAAAAGTTTAGCTGCCATTCTGGAGAAGATGATGTATGTGTATCGGTCGCAGAAAGCTCTCGAAGCGTAATGCTCGAATCTGTACTACTCGAATCCAGGGAATTATGGGAAATTGATTTGGCTCTAGTC
>JBCCDL010000887.1:0-2716 GCA_039030815.1 Cyanobacteria bacterium P01_A01_bin.83
GCCTGCGAAGCAGGCAAGCGTCGCTAAACGCGACTTGGGCGCATACGCCCTGTGCAGATTTTGGTGGAATAAAGCACTTGGTATGCAGTACGAACATCGTTCTGAAAAAGGTAGATGGCTAAAGCGTACTGAACTAAATGCGATGCTTCCTCAGTTGAAAAAAGAATTACCTTGGTTGTCCGATTGTTATTCTCAAGTTTTGCAAGCTACGACTAAACATTTAGAGCAAGGGATGAAAAACTGGTTTGAAGGGAGAGCCAAAAAACCAAGATTCAAAGCTAAAAAGAATAAACAGTCAATTAGCTTTCCGCAAAACGTTAAAGTTGTCAATAATTACCTCAAAGTCCCCAAGATTGGTTTGATTGAAGCTAAGTTTACTCAACCAATTGAAGGAGAAATTAAGACAGTAACTATTAGTATTACTCCGAATGGTAAGTACTATGCAGCGATGGGATTAGACTTGGGGGATTTAGAAGTTGAGCAATCAACTGATGGTACGATAACTGGCATTGATTTGGGACTCAAAGATTATGTAACTTGCCATGATGGAACTGAAACTTATTCAGTCAAACATCCTAAATGGCTCAAAAAACACGAACGTAATCTTAGGTGCCAACAAAAAAAGTTGTCTCGTAGAAAAAAGGGCAGCAGCAGACGCAATAAAGCTCGGAAATTAGTAGCTAGAGTTCACGAACGTCTAAGTAATGCTCGGCAAGACTTTCTTCATAAACTATCTTGTAAAATTACCGACGATAGCCAAGTCGTAGTAGTTGAAAATTTGAACATCAAAGGAATGGTCAAAAACCGCAAATTGAGTAAAGCAATTGCTCAATCTGGGTGGGGAATGTTCCTCAATTTTCTCAGCTATAAACTAGAACAAAAAGGTGGTGTTCTAGTTGAAATAGATAGATTTTTTCCTTCTAGCAAAATGTGCAGCAATTGTGGTCATATTCACAAAGAGTTGGAACTCAAAGATAGGGAATGGATTTGTAGTCAATGCTCTACACATCATTTGAGAGACGAAAATGCTAGTCGCAATATTCGTACAGAAGGAATGAAAATATTAGGGCTGGGACACAGCCCTCGCGGAGATGATGTCAGACTTGAAGCTTGCTTTGAGCAATTATCTGTGAAACGAGTACCGTCCTTTGAGCAACTTACCTTGTTCTAGGAATCCCCCGATTTATCGGTGGTAGGATGTCAATTAGATACTTCTGCCATCTCAATGGTTCGATTATCAATATCTTTGACTAAAAAATTCAAAGGCTGATCGCGGCGTATTTTATACTTCAAACGTCGAGACTGTACTCGCAGCAACAAAGCCTCCAGACAATCGCGATCAAAACACACATGACGCTGGCGATCTTTGTAACCACCACTAGCACCAGTAATAATGTGTAGTTGAGTATTTTTTCTGAGCTGGTACCATAAGCCATCGGGTCCATTTAAAGTGGCGCTGCCAGGGGCAGAAGACATATATAGCGGATCTAAGCCCCCAGCACCCATTGCTTGTTCATAATTGTAGTAATAGTGCAGGGGTACATCCGCAGCAGGCAAGTCTAGCAACCCCTCATAAAATCTTTGAGCAGTAGGCAAATCAGACACCATAATAGTATAAACTTTGGGGGCGCTACTAAGGAACATCCACATTGCTCCTGCGTAGGCTACCAACAGCAGCACCATAATGCCTTGAGTGGAAAATAGACTGTCTAGGGCAATCGGTGGCAAGAATGCAGCTAGATAGTTTGTTGTAATTACATCTGAGCAAATAGTATTAGCTATCATCTCGAATATAGGATTATTTAAAGTTAGTATATTTATAATTGTGATTGAGCAATTGTCAATTTACTGAGTCAACCCGTGTTGCAGAGCAAATCTTACCAGTTCAGTACGGCTATTGGTTCCTGTTTTTCCAAACAGACGACTGACATACTTCTCGACATTACGCACACTAGTATTTAGTTCTCGGGCAATTTCTTTATTCATTAAACCTTGAGCTACTAAATCTAAGACACTCTGTTCTCTGGGAGTTAAGTCTATTTTTATGGGGGGAGGAGTTACAGCAATTGAGCCACTACTGCCAATTTTGTTATCTAACTTGGCTTTGATTTCAACTAATTCCTTGGCAATTTTTTCTAACTCAGCGCTGCTTTCACCACCACTGCTATTAGCTCTATTTTTAGCCAGCAGATTTTTAATAATTGCTTCTAACTCTTCAGGATCAAAAGGTTTTGAAAGATAAGCGTCGCAGCCTGCTTCATAACCTTGAATGCGATCGCTAGTCATACCTCTGGCAGTGAGGAAAACTACAGGAATGGAGCGATAACGAGGGTCTTCTCTCAGTTTTGCCAGAAATTCATAGCCACTAACCTGAGGCATCATAATATCAGAGATAATTAAGTCTGGAACCTGAGATTCGATGGTTTGCCAAGCTTCATCCGCATTGCTCGCTGTTGATACCTGCCAATCTTCGTTATCTTCCAAGTATGCTTGCACAGATTCTCGGATACCAGGCTCATCGTCTACTAATAATAGATGTTGTTTTTCTGACATAAGGTTATTGAATTAGGCTTTTAAAGTTATGAGCTGCGAGCTTCAAGCCCCAAAACGAATGGTGGATTGTTAATTATATAAAATATTTAACTATCTATATCATAAAACCTAAAGCTATATTCGACCCTATTTAGTGAATAACTATATCACCAGTGAGCAATGA
>JBCCDL010000888.1:0-2713 GCA_039030815.1 Cyanobacteria bacterium P01_A01_bin.83
AAGAGTACCGACGTTACCCGTGTCTATTTCCCCCCCGATGCTAACTGTCTGTTATCCGTTGCCGATCACTGTTTGCGGAGTACCGATTATGTCAACGTAATCGTGTCTGATAAACAGAAGCATCTGCAATACCTAACTATGGATGAAGCAGTCAAACACTGTACCAAAGGAATCGGTATCTGGGACTGGGCGAGCAACGATGACTGTGGGAAAGAACCCGATGAGCCAGACGTAGTTATGGCTTGCTGTGGCGATATTCCCACCATGGAATCTTTAGCAGCCACTGCCATCCTGAGAGAAGAATTCCCCGAACTTAAAGTGCGCTTTATCAACGTGGTGGATCTGTACAAACTACAAACAGAAACCGAACATCCCCACGGCTTATCTAATAAAGAGTTTGACACTTTATTTACCAGCGATAAACCCGTAATCTTTAACTTTCATGGCTATCCCTGGCTAATTCACAAGCTAGCATATCGTCGTACTAATCAAGAACGCATTCACGTTCGCGGTTACAAAGAGCAGGGTAATATTAATACCCCTCTAGAATTAGCAATTCTTAACCAGATTGATCGCTTTAATCTTGTCATTGACGTGATTGATCGCGTTCCCAGTTTAGGTTCTCGTGCAGCCTATGTCAGAGAGCGTATGAGAGATCAGATCATTGAAAATCTAGCCTATGCTCACGAGCAAGGTATGGATCGCCAAGAAGTAACTAATTGGACTTGGGATAGTAGTTATAGTTGTCATCAATAGATGACTTATTCTCCTGAGAGGATTTAATTATCAGTAGGGGCAAAGAAATCTTAGCCCCTACATATATTAAGCAGATATTATATTTTTTATTTTTTTATTCCAATCTGTCGTAAATTAATTACAACTTCTAGAAGTTCTGACATACAAAAATTATTAAAAAATTATCAAATAAATGTTTTATTTATGGTCAGGTTTTAATTGCTTAATTGGAGCGTAATGATATTAACAAACATTAACAATGATGTTTGAAAAGGGCAAAAGAAAATTAAATAACGACAAGAAACAGAGGAGAAAGCATGTTAGACAATTTGTTGGCAACTAAAACCAACATCAAAAACGATCGCGCTACAACCACCAATATTTTACCTGGCAAAAGTTTTCCCCTCGGTGCTACTGTCTATCCTGATGGAGTGAACTTTTGCATTTTTTCCCGCGCTAAAACTTTAGAACTACTGCTATTTGAGCACCCTGAAGCACCCAAGCCTGCTAGAGTAATTGTTTTAGATCCTAAAGTTCACTGTAGTTGTTACTACTGGCACGTTTTTATTAAGGGGATCAAGTCGGGGCAGGTTTATGGCTATCGGGCAAATGGAGAACATTCCCCAGATCAAGGCTTGTATTACGACCAGACCAAGGTATTGCTCGATCCCTATGCCAAAGCGATCGCAGGAGAGGGGATTTACAATCGGCAGGCCGCTAGCGAACCAGGGGACAATTGCTCCCAGGCGCTAAGGAGTGTGGTGGTAGATCCCAGCGAATATGATTGGGAGGGCGATCGCCTGCCTCGTATTCCCTATGCTAGTAGTGTTATTTATGAACTACATGTAGCTGGTTTTACCAATCATCCCAACTCTGGGGTAACTGAACAAAAACGAGGTACTTTTGCGGGGTTAATTGAGAAGATACCTTATTTAAAGTCACTAGGAGTCACCGCAGTAGAGTTACTCCCGATTCATTTTTTCGATGTAGATGATGCTCCCCAAAAACGGAAAAACTACTGGGGTTATAGCACCATTGGCTTTTTTGCTCCCCATAATGACTACAGTTCACGGCGAGATCCGTTGGGGGCATTAGATGAGTTTCGCGACTTGGTTAAGGCTCTCCATAAGGCAGGTATGGAGGTTATTTTAGATGTGGTGTTTAATCACACCGCAGAAGGTAATCACCAGGGACCAACTATTTCTTTTCGTGGTTTAGATAATCAAACTTACTATATCTTGTCGCCAGATTCGGCTGAATATCATAACTATAGCGGTTGCGGTAACAGCCTCAAAGCTAATCATCCCGTAGTTAGTCGCTTGATTATTGACTGCTTGCACTATTGGGTAACCGAAATGCACGTTGATGGTTTTCGTTTCGATTTAGCTTCTGTGTTGGCGAGAGATGCTGCGGGGGCTTCTCTGTGGCATAGTTCTATTGTCACTGCTAATATCCTCTGGGCGATCGAATCTGACCCCGTATTAGCTAAAACTAAGTTAATTGCCGAAGCCTGGGATGCAGCGGGACTCTATGGTGTAGGTCGCTTTGTGGACTTAGGAGATTGGTTTACTGAGTGGAATGGTCCCTTTCGTGATGATGTACGTCGCTTTGTTAAGGGTGATGGGGGCATGGTAAAACTATTGGCAGATCGGATTTTGGCTAGTCCCGATATGTATACTCGTGATGATACTGATATTAACCGCAGCATTAATTTTGTTACCTGCCATGATGGTTTTACCCTCAATGATCTAGTTTCCTATAATCAGAAACACAACCTAGCCAATGGGGAAAATAATTGTGACGGTGGCAATGATAACCATAGCTGGAATTGTGGCATAGAAGGGACAACAGAAGATTCAGAAGTTGAACATCTAAGGCTTAAGCAAATCAAAAACTTTTTTACCGTCTTATTTATGTCCCAGGGAACACCCATGATCCTGATGGGCGATGAAGTGAGGCGAACTCAGCAGGGTAACAA
>JBCCDL010000889.1:0-2713 GCA_039030815.1 Cyanobacteria bacterium P01_A01_bin.83
AGTAATTTGATTGCTAAAGGCGTAATTTCAATTTTATATTTCATTACCAGCCTAGTTTTTCTTTAGCAGCCTCCCAGCTAACTTTTTCACCTGCTTTGTCTTGTTGAATACTTGTCGACAGTTGAGAACTAAATTCTTTGTCTTCCAGAATTGATAATGTCTCTAATAGAGATTCCATTTGTTCATAACTAACAGTCACCATTACTGGTTTTCCATGCTTGGTAATTATTATCGGTTCGTCGGTTAACTCATCTGGCAAGCTTAGGAGATTTTTCCTAGCTTCGGTTATGTTGAGGTACTTAGGCATAACAATGATTGTACATTGTAAGCATAGCAGAGTTATCATGATTTATTAAAATGAAGCAATCGCACCAATTCACAAAGCTTTGCCAGAATTAGAGTTGGTTTAAACTATGCCAGCAAAAGATATTTTTCACGACAATGTAGTCAATGCGTTAATTAAAGACGGTTGGAATATTACAAACAATCCTTTGAAATTACAATGGGGGAATAAAGATTTATATGTGGATCTTGGTGCAGAGAAACTAATTGCAGCACAAAAAGATAATGAAAAAATAGCTGTAGAAATCAAAAGCTTTATTGGCAACTCTCAGGTAGCGGATCTTCAACAAGCGTTAGGTCAATACACTTTATATTTAGATATTATGGAAGAAATCGATCCAGAGCGTATATTATATCTAGCAATCAGAGAAACGACTTACGAAGATATATTTATTGAACCTATTGGTCAAATACTTTTAAATAAAAGACGTTTAAAATTAATTGTCTTTGATGCTGATCGCGAGGAGATAATTCAATGGATACTATAGAAGAATGTCGAAAAAAAATCAAGAAAATTATAGCTGACTATATATCTGTTCCTTATTCACAAGGAGATATAAAAGCCAAGTTAATTATTAGCAATGACGAAAATAACTATCTAGTCATAACTTCGGGATGGCAAAATAAAAAAAGAGTTCATGGGTGTATCATTCATTTAGAAATTATTGATGATAAAATTTGGATTCATCGTGATGGTACAGAATACGGTATTGCCAATGACTTAGTAGATGCAGGAATTCCTAAAGATCATATAGTTTTAGGTTTTCATCCTACCGATATTAGACAATATACTGATTTTGCGGTTAGTTAGAATTTATCGCGCTTTATCTATGCGTCTAAGAAGGTTATTGTACGCAGTTTAGGTGTTTTAAACCCCACAAGATAGTTACAGGATTTGATTGACTGATTGAGTACAATCCACAAGGCTTTACCAGAGTTGGAGTTGGTTTAGGTTTCGCGCCAAGGCGTTTATATCCGTCGCATTGGGTGCAGAGGCGCAAAGAATCCAAATTGCTAATTATGAATATAGAACCACATATTGAAATAGGAGAACCAGGACAACCGATTACTTTGTATGAAGTAGTAGTAGAGTGGGCAATGCCCACTCTACGGAAAATGGGAAATATATAGTATGAGGTAACATCGCCTCAATCTATTCCATATTTGAATAACAAATGGTAATTTATCGTCGGATGTATGTACCAGGAGGAACTTATTTCTTTACTCTAGTGACATATAAACGAAAGCCTCTTTTTTCTATAACCGAAAATATTGTTCTTTTGCGTAATGCTACTCGACAGATAAAAACAGAAATGCCTTTTGAAATTATAGGTGTTGTTATTCTGCCAGATCATCTTCACTTTATCTGGAAGTTGCCACTAAAAGATACGAATTATTCTAAAAGAATTGGTAGATTAAAAGTACTATTCACAAGATCTCTGTCTATTGAATCCGAACAATTGGGCGATCTTTCAGTTTCTCGCCGCAAACATCGAGAAAGTAATGTGTGGCAAAGACGATTTTGGGAACATACAATTCGTAGCGACTCGGATTTAGAGAACCATCTGAATTATATTCACTATAATCCTGTCAAACATGGTCTAGTCTCTTGTCCTCACCTATGGCAATATTCCAGCTTTCACAATTGGATAAAAAGATCGGCTTATCCGAAAAATTGGTGTTGTTGCTGTACTGGTAGTCAAACAACAATTCCCAATTTTGGCAAAATTACACCAGGTGAGTAGAGAGTAGTGTGGGCAATGCCCACGCTACAGAGATTGTGGTTAATTGATGCAAAGCGATCGCTTTTGTTTCCGTTTTCAGAAGATCGCGCTACCAAGTTTATAGTTGATTTATGTAAGGCGATCGCTTTAAGTAAAACTACTCATCAAAAAACTTATTTAAAATAGCGTAAATATCTTTTCTGGCATCCTCGTGTTATCTATGCGCCAAAAAAAGTTATCGTGCGGGGGGTAGTTATTTTTAAACCTCAGAGATAATTAATAAAATGACTTGATTGACTGGCTGGGTAAAATTCACTCAGCTTTACTTAAATTAAAATTAATTGAAAAGTTAATTGTAAACAATGAAAACACTCTATAAATGGTCGGTTGAAGATTACCACCAAATAATAGAATCTGGAGTTTTGGAGGGAAAATCTGTTGAGCTTTTAGAAGGAGAAATAATCGCTGTGAGTCCAGAAAAACCAATTCACAGCTCTCGAATTGACACCATAGCGGACTATTTAAGAAATGTTTTACGAGGCATAGCAAAAGTTAGAGAAGCTCACCCCATTACTCTTGATAACTCAGAACCCGAACCAGATATCGCCATAGTTCACTTTGAAGATAAAAACTATGCCAGCCGTCAT
>JBCCDL010000890.1:0-2708 GCA_039030815.1 Cyanobacteria bacterium P01_A01_bin.83
CTAGGGACTGCAAATCATCGTCTGTATTGCGTAATTCTCGACAAATATCTTGTAACAAAATTGGAATTCCCAATATTTCTAGGGAACCGACAATCGCACCCAACTGAGAACTATTAAAATCAGGTAGAAACAAACTACCATTTCCTTGTTCAATCAGCTTACGGGCGACTTTAGCGTCTCGATCTGCCAAGAAAGGACGACCCACCGTCAAAAAATAGTGTAGCCTGATTTTTTGATACCAACCTTCATCATCCAAAGAAACTAACTCGGCAGTAATGGGCAAATGATAGCGTTCTTGCAGTTCGTATTTTCGTAACTGACGGCGATCGCCCATTGATTTGATCAGCCGTTTTTTCAGTGCCAGATATTGTGATTCGTCTAAACTAGTGGCAGCAGCAATTTCTCGACATTCAGCTAAATAGTTTTGCGTGCTAATTTCGGCGATCGCCGTAACCAAACAGTTTGACGATTGGGTGGAAGTGATACCAGAGGACGGTTGATATTGTGCTGCATCAATGATTTGATGTCCTTCAGCTTTCAATCCCGCTAAGATCGAATTACGATAGTTAACTGCCCCCGCATTGTACCGCACCGCCATTTTTGCCCAACACAACAAAGATTCAGCTTGAAAGCCTGTATCCAAATCATCTAGATAGGCAAAATCTGATTGCTGCAACAGACGAATATTTAACTGGGTAAAACGCTGATTGGAACTAAGCAGGGCTGGAATAGAAGTAGAACCATTGCCAATTTTGTTAAAGCTATACTTGGCACACCACAAATGCCGAGTCACATTCTGGCGTAACCGCGCTAAAGTCTGACGCACGGCGTTCTCTGCCTGAATCCCCTGAGCGATCGCCCATACTGAGGTAAAGTGGTCGGCTAATTCAATCGAGATTCCCGTTTCAATTGAGGGACTAGCTAAAACCACATCATAGTGACGTAATGTCTGCTCTAATTGAGAAATACATTTATATGCAGGATGCTGATGGTCAACTAAAGATTCAGAATCAATTCTGAGGATGCGCTTGTGGGGAAACTTCTGTTTGAGATAAGCTTCTAAAGTTTGAGTACTCCACTTGCTAGTTAACTTTTGAGCGGAAAGACAAATAAAAGGTTTTCCTCCCTGCTGGATATGAGCCTCTAGATTACCCACCAGCTTTTTCGGAGTTTTCCCTGAATAATCATAGACTTGCCAGGAGGAGGCGCGATTATTATGCCAGTTATTCCGAATAATATAAGGCTTAGTTTCAACTCCCGACAAAGAGATCAAGTAATCTAAGGCAATATCGCTTAGGTCGGCATCGGCTATATACAATTGACCCTGATGACCCAGAACATTTTGCATCAGGGTTTTGAGAGACTTTAAAATTTCAACTCGTCGCTCTTTACAGGTACTAGAATTTAAAGCATGCCATAAAACTTGCTCTACCTCATCAATAATCACCAAACTATTGTGCCAATCATCAGGGTTGAATTGTGCCTGAGAAGAGCCATGAAGCGAATCTACACAAAGACCATATCCTATTTTGGGATTTTGGGGATCTATCTCGGTGACGTAACCCAAACCAAATCTCTGGCACAACTCTTTAACTAACTGTACCCGATGCCCAATAACTAATACCTTCTGCCCACTGGCGATCGCCTTATTTACAATCTTAGCGAGAAATTCGGTTTTACCAGTTCCTTTTGCCGACTTAATACCAACCAGTTTAGTCTGGGGGGGGATGTTTAACTCCCGAAGATAGCGGCTATTAACTTCCAGATCTGGAGCATAAGTTAATTTTGACCAGGATCTTGCCTTCCAGGTATCCAAATCTAAAGCATCGTTGAATGCCCGTATAAAACAGTCCTGACCTTGACTAGCAATCAGATCATCTACCCCTTTACCCCAGGCGCTATTCCAAGTAATAACCTTGACCTGGCAACCAGCCTTTTGTAATAGGTAGCCAGTTTTCTTAATTGCAGCATTAACTGCCTTGACTGTTCTCGGTTTGGTGTCTTGGTCAAAAACAAGATAAACTGTTCGTCCCGATGTGGCTAACTTGGCTAGCTGAGGAATCAGATGGGACTTACCGATTCTTTTGCCCATCTCGTTTTTGGGTGTCCGATAACCATTATTAATTCCAGGTAACGCTACTGCCCCATACCCTGCTGATAATAAAGCTCCTGCCTTTTTTGCTCCTTCAGTAAGGCAAAGAGGTACTTCAGGGTGTGCCATTAACCACTGCCAAAATCCCAAATCCGCACTTTCAGGATTGATATCTCCAGGTAGGATCGATACTTCAGCCCGTTCAGCAATCTTGTGCCAGATTTTAAGGGAAACTTTTAAGGCGAATAACCCAGTGGCAGCTTTTGGCGGATGTTCATATTTAATAATTTTGTTGCCTTGATTTCGGGGTTGATCTGGCTTGAAACAACCCCAAATATCTTCATCTCCACTTAAAAGATCGATTCCCGAACACCACCATCCTCCAGCATCGGTATGGGCATAACGCTGAAGATATCCTTCACTTATTCTGCCATCATTACGCCTGGGTATAGAATTGGAGTAGAGCAAATACTCTGCGGGAGAAGTGCCTTGAAGCGAAACTACATTGAGTTTTGTTAGTTCGTCGTCTACACCACTGGCATTCCATTCTCCTAAATGATTCATTTCAATTAAATATCCTTGTCCTTGAGAATTTGTATCATAGCACCATATATAG
>JBCCDL010000891.1:0-2705 GCA_039030815.1 Cyanobacteria bacterium P01_A01_bin.83
CCTCACTTTAGATCTAGATCCAGAATTAAAAAATGATTCTGCTCAAACACTATTTAGAGAAATTTGGTCAAACGATTTAGAAGATCGGGTCGCTTTTCGTAATAATACTCGTTATGTGCCCAGAATAGTTAGAAAAGATCTAGAAAGAACTAAGATTGAGTCTAAAAATCTATTCCATGAATCAAAAAGCTATTTAATTACAGGTGGTTTAAAAGGTTTAGGTTTATTTATCGCTGGCTGGATGGCGCAGCGAGGCGCAAAGCATTTAGTTTTGTTAGGACGTAGTGAACCTAGTAAAAGCACCAAGGAAAAAATAACCGAACTGGAAAATGCGGGAGTGCAGGTAGTAGTAGCTCAAGCAGATGTTACTCAAGAGAAACAACTTGCCAAAGTAATAAGGGACATAGATAGCTCTTTACCACCCTTAGGAGGTATTATTCACGCTGCGGGAATTTTGGATGACGGGGTATTGCAACAACTTGACTGGTCAAGATTTGCTAGGGTCATGGCACCAAAGGTACAGGGAGCTTGGAATTTACATAGCTTGACCAAAGAAAAATCATTAGAATTCTTTGTCTTATTTTCCTCTGTGGCATCCCTGCTAGGTTTTCCAGGGCAAACCAATCATGTAGCTGCTAATACTTTTCTCGATAGCTTCGTATATTACCGTCGTAGTCAAGGATTACCTGGATTGACTATCAACTGGGGACTTTGGGCAGATATTGGTACCGCCGCAGATAAGCAGGTCAAAGGGATAGAACGGATACCTCCTCAGATAGCATTACAAGCATTTGAACAGTTATTATCCCAATCTTCTCCCCAAGTGGGAGTAGTACCAATCGACTGGTTGAAGTTTAGCCAAAAATTTCTCTTAGGTAAGACTCCTCCATTCTTTGAGAAATTAATTAGCCAAGAACAACCCATTCAAGTCAAGCAGATATCAGCTCAAGATATTAAAGAGGCTAGTTCAAATGATCGCCATTTACTCTTAATTACATACATTCGAGATCGAGTTGCCCAAGCTCTAGGAATCAATATCCAACAGCTAGATATCCAACAGCCTCTGACTAGCATGGGATTAGACTCTTTAATCGCTATTCAGTTGAGGAATTTATTTAAAACCGATTTAGGAGTGAATTTACGCATGAGTCAATTTATGGAAGATGTAACCGTTGTCAGTTTAGCAAAGCTTTTTGACGAACAACTGGCAACAACCTCTGTTGACCAAGCAGTTGAGCCAAATGCTTTTTTAAATAACGCTCGTAATGATTTGATCGAAGGAGAGATATGAACTTAGGGTAGGCAATTGCCAGAAATATACTCAAATGAGTTCAAAAAACTCCCTCGAATAAATTTATTTAATAATTAAGAGAAGTCGGTAAATGGCTAACATCATAAATGATAATCTTAACGTCATCAATTTTCTTCAAGACTTACAAACTCAAGGAGTGGAATTATGGGTTGAAGGAGACAAACTAAAGTATCGCAGTACCAAAGAGGTCTTAACTTCTCAAGTCTTGAGCCAAATTAAGCAATATAAATCAGAAATATTAGATTTATTGCGCCAAAATGCTGAACCTACAGAACCTTATCCGCTATCACTGGGGCAACAGGCTCTCTGGTTTTTATATCAACTGGCACCCGAAAGTACCGCTTACAACATTATGTATGCAGTGCGACTTAAGCCCAATATAGATACTGCAATTTTAGAACAAGCATTTACCAAAACCATCGCTCGTCATCCGAGTCTTCGTAGCATTTATAAAACTGAAGACGGACAACCCGTTCAGCAAGTTTGTCAAGATTTGCCAGTTCAAGGTCGCCCGAATGCATTCGGGCGCTGCTTGAACGTTGTTCAATTTAAGGTCACCCAGACTTCTGATTTAAGCCAAGATTATTTAGATAATTGGTTAGCAGAAAATGCAGACCGTCCTTTTAAGTTAGAACAAGGAGATCTTATTAGGGCGCATGTATTAAATCGAAGTGACCAAACAGATTCGATAGAGAACCAAGAGTCCTTTCTATTACTGGTTGCTCATCACATTGCGATCGATTTTTGGTCTTTAGATATTCTGATAGACGATCTTTGTCTGCTTTATCAGAGTATAGAACAAGGTAATTCCATATCTCTGCCTCCTTTAACTGTCCAGTATCGAGACTATGTAAGTCAGGAACAGAAAAAGCTGGCTAGTCCAGAACTAGAACAGCAGTGGGACTATTGGCAGCAAAAGTTAGCTGGGGAATTACCAGTACTAAATTTGCCTACCGATAAACCTCGCCCCCCCATACAAACCTACAATGGTGTCTCTCACTACTTCAGCTTAAATGAAGAACTATCCCAAGGAATTAGAGAACTAGCCAAAAAAACGGGTGCTACCCCTTACGCTACGGTCTTAGCAGCTTTTCAAGTCTTGCTATTGCGCTATACTTCTCAGTCGGAAATCGTGCTGGGCTGCCCAATGGCAGGGCGGATCGATCCCACATTAGAAAAGATTGTCGGCTATTTTGTCAATCCTGTGGTTCTTCGGGGAAATCTAGCAGGAAATCCCACCTTTGAAGAGTTGATTTCCAAAACTCGTCAGACTTTATTTGAAGCCCTAGATTATCAAGAATTACCTTTCCCTTTGCTAGTAGAAAAACTGCAACCAGAGCGAGATCCTAGTAGATCGCCCTTGTTTCAAGCAGCATTAGTTTGGGATCGATCG
>JBCCDL010000892.1:0-2703 GCA_039030815.1 Cyanobacteria bacterium P01_A01_bin.83
ACAGCTTTCATGTTTATTAGTTAGGTAAAATTGGTTAGAAAAGTTTTGGAATAATATTTTGAGCGAGTCGAAAGCTAACAGCTTAAAGAGTTGTTAAAGCCTTAAACTTAAGATACTAGAACTGATTTTTGGTGTAGAGACAAACCTCAGTTTTAGAATTATATTGGTTGTAATCGATTCTGCGGTTCAGGAAATTTAAATCAATGGATACGAAAACAGCATAGAGTAACTTCTCCGCGCTTTTTAATGATTTACAAGACCATTACTGCTATATTTAGCTGTATATTTCTAGCTGATCTTGATTGTTTGCCCAACGCGATCAGCTAGAAATAGCTAGGTTAGAACCAAGAGACTAAATTTTGTTAATCTCGTGGTTCTACCACAATTACATCATTGTCGGTATTGAGATTGCGATCGCCAGTTCCGATGGTAGGATCGACAGCATCTGTACGAGTAGCCATTACTTTACCTGTAGTGTTGGGTTCGATTACTCCAGAACGATCAATGTCTCCCATAGCACTTAAAGAAGCATCATTTACTACCCGATTGATGCCAGAAGTTCTGTTATAACTGTCGTCATCGATATCGTTAGCGTCGTATACGTCGTATTCTTCAATACCGTTATCCCTTAAAATTCCTTCTGCACGGCTAATATCATCATCCGTACCGTTGACCATGACTAAATAGCTACCACTACCAACGCGATCGCTATAAATCTTTGCCTTGTCTTCGGGAATACCTAAACCGACTAAGCCACCAATGATACCGCCTGTTGCTGCACCAATACCCGCACCTGCTAGAGTCGAGGCGATAGTAGAAGCTGCTTCCCCAGCTACGATAATTGGACCAACACCAGGAATTGCAAAAGTACCTAAACCTAACAATAAGCCACCAATACCGCCCAATACTGCACCAGAAGTTGCACCAGCGCCAGCACCTTCGGCTGCATTGTTCCCCTCGTCGTAAGCTACCTCAACCCCAGCAGATTCAGTTACCTTGTCGGCATCTTTAGCAATTACATTGACGCGGTTCATATCAAAACCATCATCTTTAAGAGCGCGTAGAGCTGCTTCTGCTTCATCGCGGCTATAAAATAAACCTACGGAACGTTTGTATCTACTCATCATTATTTATTAATAGACGATGCCTTCATTCTTGGTTTCATTTCTAATTTATTCATCACCCAAAAGTTGTAGGTACAAAATACTATTCTGGATGATGAAAATTCTATGGACGTGTTTTGTTATTAATAGGCTCGTCTCCTGTAATTTGGTCAATAAATTTCTCTGTACTACGAGGTAGACCTTCATCTAAATTTAGTTTCTCGACAATACCTTCGTTTTCTTTAGCAGGAGTAGCCATAGCCGATCTTGCTGCTTGCTCCCGTTGACGACCTGCTTTCATCGCTTCATAGGCATCATCATTGATACTTTCTACTGAATTAAGATTTGTAACATCGCGAGTGATTGCTTCGGCGGCAATTGCGTTAATATTTCCTATTAGAGCAACAGTAAAAAATAAAGCTATAGATAAACTAAATACAGCAATAATTCGACGAATACTAATTTTGAAAAATGAGAACATTGTTGACTCCTAAATAATGTAAACCAATCAAACATAAAAAACTATTAAATGCCAAATGTGCATTTAATAGAACTTTGAACTATAAAATTATGGCTCGCTTCTAGTTTTAGTATTAGAAGAGCCTTTAATCGAAGTATCTCTTTGCTGATTGACTCTGTCTATTACAGTGTCGTAAATAGACTGACCTTCTTCTTCTGGAGTCGAACCCAGATTACTTTTAGCCAATTCTTCGCGAGTAGTATCAACTCGATTGGGGTTACGAGTTTCTTGATAAGTATCTGTTTCGGCACTATAGTTGTCTCCTGCTAAAGCAGGTGCACTAGATATAGGATTAATTACAAATATTCCCAAAGCCAAAACAAAAGCTAGGACAAGATTAGGCAAACGAAGCAAAATATTTTTGGACAGCACAATTATTTTCCTAATTTAATTTATGTTTGTAGTAAAAAGAAACAGCCAAATTCTTAGTAAGCGTAGTTTGAAGTCTTCTCAACAGAAGTGATCGACTCACCAAGCGCACCAAAGAGCATGATTTTACCTATGAACCTTTTGGCTGTCCTTCGGTATTAGCTATTTCTCCAGTTTCCATCAACTGTTTAAACCGATTTAACTCGTCGCCAATTTGTTCTTGGGGTGATTCGCCAAACAATTTGGCGATCGCATCGGTCAATGCGCCTCCAGGGGGCTGATATTCTAGAACCACCTTGACCTGAGTACCACGATTATCTGTAGCAGGTTGAAAGCGGACGAATCCACAGTTATCGATGTCTGCATTAGCCAAAGCATTCCAGGCAATTAAATGTTCGGGTTCTTCTTTAATAATTTCAGCATCCCATTCTACAGTCATATCTAAAGGCGCATTAGCTACCCAATGGGATACAGTACCTGCTTCATTTTTATTGGTAACAGACTTTAAATGACCCATAAAGTTAGGGAGATTAGTAAAGTCTCGCCAGTAGTTATATAGTTCGGAGACCCGACGATCTATAATGACGCTTTTTTCTACCTGAATGTTAGGAGTTAAACCAACAGCTTCAGCAGCACGCTCAATCATATTCGTTTGTGATAGCTTATTTCGACCGCTATAGTCGGCTAAAACTTCTTTAACTGAATGCTGCT
>JBCCDL010000893.1:0-2702 GCA_039030815.1 Cyanobacteria bacterium P01_A01_bin.83
ATCTAGATCTTCGCGGACAATGCCACGATTAAGATATGACCAAGGATCGGCTGGGTTAATTTGTAGAGCTTGATTGTAGTCTTTTAATGCTTGGGGTTTGTTTCCCAGTCGGTAGTTAGCCAAACCACGGCTAAAATAAGCCAAAGAAAAATCAGGATTAATCGCAATCGATTGATCATAATTTGCGATCGCTGAATTAATATCTTTTTGGGTATAGTCGATTAAACCTCGATAATATACTGCCAGAGCATTTTGAGGATTTTCGGCTGAGGCTTCGCTTAAATATTCATTTGCCTGAGAAATATTGCCGCTTTGCAGCAACTCAAGACCTTCAGCGTATTTTTTCCTGGCTTCTAGATCGACTTCTTCTTCTAGCTCGGGTTTACCATCATCGGCGAGCAGATCTGATTCAGTTAGTCCTGCTAGAGCTAGGGAATCAACAAAACTACTAATAGGAATAGCGGCATTAAAGCCTGTCTTTAAAGGTTCGGGAATACTAGAAGATTCGTTTTTAACGCTGCCTGTGACATCTCCTTGTCCGTGAATTCCCACCAAGCGACCGCTAGTATCAAATACTGGTCCACCACTCATACCCCTACGGGTCAAAGCTTGATAGCGCATCGAGTATCCTTCGGTAGCATTTTCCCTGATGCTGGTGATCATTCCTGTGGTAAACTCATGCTCCCGTTCAGCATTAACGTCTATTGCTAGAGGAAATCCAGATACATATACATTTGCTCCTACAGAAGCATATTCTGAATCTCCAAAAGTAGCAGTGGGATAGATTTGTGTACTATCAAAAGTAACTACTGCCAGGTCTAATCCTGTTTGTTCCTTAAGACTTTTAACTACATTAACTGCGTGTTGTTGCTGGTTAATTTTGATGACGTAACCTATATTAGGATTGACCACAACGTGATTAGCAGTTAGCACCGTATAGGTATTATTGTTTTTAGCAATAATTACCCCCGAACCACCAGGAATACCCAGGGTATTTTCAATTTTAACCGTTGTTTCCATTGCGATCGCCGCAATTTCTGTAGCGCTCTTGGCTAAAATCTTTTGTGGCTGAGCTATAACCAACGCTGCTGTGACTGTCGTCCCTAAGATGAGATTCGTGGCAAAATTGAAATTTACAAGAGAACGATTCATTGGTTTTGTAATGCTTGGTCAGTAAATTGTAAATAGGTTGAGATGGGAATTCCCCAGCTAGATTCGATCATAGTTTCCAGCATTTGGGGGGATGGTTCACTGCCATCTTCAAAGGTGTACACGCCAAAATCAGGGTCGCGATATTTTCCTCTACCGTGAACCCCAACCAAAAACCCCTTACTATTAAAAATAGGTCCTCCACTCATCCCTATTTTGGTATCGTTGGTGTAACCCAAGTGATAGCCGTCGGGCAATGATTTTGGTGGAATTAGAGATACTTCACCTTGAGTTAAGCGAAATGCTTCAGTTCCCAGAGGAATGGTAGTTACTGAACTATCGTCTTGTTCGTAGAGCGGAAAGCCTGCTGCATAGATTTTTTCCCCAACTTTGGGATCTTTGGTCGCTACTATCGCCACCTGATGAGGCTCGGCACTCCGAAACTGAACCATAGCTAAATCAAAATTACCTAGCTGCTGTGGCGGTTGCAATAACTGATAAGTTTTTCCATCAGCAGTCATAATCTGAAAAACACTATCAGTTTCTACTACGTGCCAGTTAGTAAGCACAGTATACACTTGCCCTTGCTGATAAATAATGACACCAGTCGCCGCAGTATTATCCTGAATGATTCTCACAGTGCTAGACTGAGCTAACTTGTAAATATCTTGGCTATAAGTATCATCAGGAAGAACGTAACCAGGTATTGTCTGGGTTAATACGGGTTTTTGCCACAAGCTTCCTCCAACTACTATGAAAGCCAACAATAGTATTTTTGCTCCCCAGCTACATTTATCGAGCAGATACAAGACTATATAGTTGATATTTTCTGATTTTAATTGTTTTCGAAGAATTATCATGCTGTTTGCCCCCATAACTGCCTATAGTTCTCTGTAGATATTGGGAGCTGACTTTTCTATAGTATCTTGTTCATTGGTTACAGAATTAGGTTGAGCAGGAGTAGCTGGTTCGGTTGTTTTCAGTTCTGCCTTTGGTTCATCCAGTCGCGTTCCCACATCAATATAGGGAATTGCCGTAGCTGATTCGTAATTTGACTGTAACCCCTCTTCCCCTTTGCGCCAAGCAAAGAGATTGTTTAATGCTTTTATGCCATCTTGACCAGGCTTGAGAGTATAAATAATGCCTTCACAGGGTCCTTGGTCTTTACTAGCAACACAGATAACGGTTTGGTTATTAACCGTCCCCAAAGTCACATATCTCAGTTTCTTATTTTTACGGTAGGTTTCTAAACGAGCGCTGACTTCCTGACAGCGGGCATCGGGACTCCATCCTGAACCACTAAAGTGATCGCTAACCCACTGAATCCATGGTTCTTGATTACCTTGACTACTTTGATACATCGTTGTCGGAACATTGCCACTGGTATCGCAGCGAAAACCAGATTGTACTGAGTTAGGGTCAATTGTCGGTGTTTGAATGGTAGGTGCAGGGTTTTGAGTAGAATTTGATATCTGAGCCACGCTAGGTAGAGCGATCGCACTTAAACAGCCTACTACTGCAAGATATACTAAATTTATTCTGGATTTCATCGC